>SOJB01000038.1 GCA_004376695.1 Dehalococcoidia bacterium
GGTTTCGGGCGCATTGGCAGGTTAGCTCTGAAGGCAATTATCGAGCGGTGTGGCAATCAGGTGGAGGTAGCGGCGGTGAATGACCTGACCGACGCAAAAACCAATGCCCATCTCTTCAAGTATGACAGTACCTATGGCATCTATCCCGGGAAGGTGGAAGCCAGAGACGATTGTATAGTAGTTGATGGCAGAGACATAAAGGTCCTGGCTGAGCGTGACCCGGGGAAAATACCCTGGCGAGACTACGGGGTGGACATTGTCATTGAATCGACAGGGCTGTTCACACACGCCAGCAAGGCTGCTGCTCATCTTCAAGGCGGTGCCAAGAAAGTAGTTATCTCCGCACCAGCCCAGGAAGAGGACATATCGATTGTCCTCGGTGTCAACGAGGGGCAATATGACCCGGCCAAGCATCGCATCATATCGAATGGTTCCTGCACCACTAACTGCATTGCCCCCGTAGTCAAGGTCCTTCACCAGAGGTTTGGCATCGTTCATGGGTTTATGACTACCGTCCACTCTTATACTAACGACCAAAAGATACTGGATGTCTTTCACCCCGACTTGCGCCGGGCCAGGTCTGCCGGAACCAACATCATACCTACCACCACCGGCGCTGCCCGCACTGTAACTGTGGTCATGCCCGAACTTAAGGGTAAACTGCATGGTATCGCCATAAGAGTGCCTACTCCCATAGTGTCTCTTGTGGACTTCGTCGCTGATCTAAGTAGGAAGGTAGACACTGAAGAAGTCAACGATGCCTTTCGTAAAGCTGCTGACGGAGAGCTCAAGGGAATTCTGGAATATTGTGACAAACCACTGGTGAGCTCGGATTTCAAAGGCAACCCAGCCAGTGCCATTTTCGATGCCTTAAGCACCATGGTCATTGATGACAGCCTGATAAAGGTCTTGGCCTGGTATGACAACGAGTGGGGCTATAGCTGTCGTCTTGCTGACCTCGCCCTTTACATCATCAACAAGGGACTATGATACAGGGCAATCAGCACCTAGTTGATAGCCGACCTGCAAACAATGAATGTCAGTGTCTGCCGAATCCAGCTTCGCCTCCCTGAGAACCATTCCCTCAAAGGTAAGCGACAGGTGATTAAGTCCATCATTGCACGGCTACAAAACAGATTTAAGGTCTCCGTAGCTGAGGTGGATAACCAGGGTTTGTGGCAACTGTCCACTTTGGGCATAGCGTGCGTCAGCAACCACAGAAGACACGCCGACGAGACTTTGTTCAACGTCGTGAAATTCATCATCCAGAATTACCCCGAGGTAGAGCTACTGGATTCAGAGATAGAAACCTTTCCTTGATGGATGCCGCCGTTTTTCTCCACGACCTCGTCAGCCGGCCCGGCTATCGCCAGCAGATAGTCCATATCGAACGAATTCCCTCGCAAGAGGCCCGCTTCACCAGACTCGATAGCCCGCTCCACCCTGGCCTTCAGGGATGCCTGCAATCGCTGGGCATATCAGGTCTTTATAGCCACCAGGTAGAAGCCTTGAAGGCCATCCTGGCCGGGAAGAATGTGATGATAGCGACACCCAGCGCCAGCGGCAAGACCCTGTGCTATCATCTGGCCACTCTCGATTCACTGTTACGTGATAAGGACAGCCGCGCGCTTTACATCTTTCCCACAAAAGCGTTGGCTCAGGACCAGTTACGTAGCGTGAGACAGATCGCCTCCTACTTGTCATTGCCGGCCCGGTCAGGTCAGGGCGGAGCAATCTCCCCGGCAGCTATGGCTACTTTCGACGGTGACACACCACGAAATGAGAGGCCAAACATAAGAAAACAAGCAAGGATAGTGCTTACTAACCCGGATATGCTCCACCTGGGCATTTTGCCTAACCATCAATCGTGGGCCGGACTGCTGCGTAACCTCAAATATGTTGTCGTAGATGAGACTCATATCTATAGAGGTGTTTTCGGCTCTCACGTAGCCAATGTCCTGCGCAGGCTGCGCCGTCTCTGTGCTTCCTACGGCTCCAGTCCTCAGTTCATCTGCTGCTCGGCCACCATCGCCAATCCCGAGGAGCACGCGCAAAACCTGGTCGGCTTGCCTTTCGAGGACATTGTCGAAGACGGCTCACCGCATGGCGAGAAATACTTCGTGTTCTGGAATCCGCCGTTCCTGGATGAGGGCAGACCTGGCCGGCGCAGTCCCAACAGTGAGGCAGCCTTCCTCCTCAGTGAGCTCGTTCAGAAAGGCATCCGCGGTCTGGTATTTGCCCGTACTCGTAAGCTCACGGAACTCATCTACATTTACACCCAGCAACAACTGTCGCCATCGCTGGCGAATAAGATCAGCCCTTACCGGGCCGGCTACCTTCCCGAAGACAGACGCAGAATCGAGCATCAATTCTTCGACGGTGAGCTTCTGGCCCTGGTCGCCACCACAGCCCTGGAGCTGGGAATAAACATCGGCGACCTGGAGGCAACGGTGCTTACCGGCTATCCCGGAAGCGTTGCCAGTACCTGGCAGCAGGCAGGACGCAGCGGCCGAAGTGCCGATACCTCCTTGAGCTTTCTCATCGCTCAGGAAAATCCTCTGGACCAGTACCTGATGCGCAACCCGGATTTCCTGTTCAGTCGAAACTTCGACAATGCCGTAATCAACCCCGGCAATCCCTATATATTGAAGCCACACCTCCTGTGCGCTGCCTGGGAGAAACCTCTCAGTGATGAAGACGAGGAATTCTTCGGGTCTGACACTAGCACTATGCTAACTGAGATGGAACAAGAAGCGAGTCTAAGAAGACGCCATGAGAGATGGTATCCGGCTCCGTCTGTCTCCTATCCCGCTCAGGAAATGAACATAAGGGCAGCATCAGGGCAAAACTACGCTGTCATAGATGGCCGGCAGGGTTGTTTGTTAGAGACCGTGGAAGCCAGCGTCGCCTTTTTTCTGGTACACCCCGGCGCCATCTATCTCCACCAGGGTGAATCTTATCTTATCACCAACCTCGATTTGGCCCGACACATTGCCTGGGCGGACCCTAGCTCTACGGATTACTACACCCAGACCATGGATATGACCGATGCCCGGGTCAGACACCTGCTCAAGGAAAAGGATTGTCGTGGAGTTAGGGTCTGCTTTGGAGATGTTGACGTTGCCACCACGGTGGTTGGCTTCAAGCGGAAAAAGCAGTTCACGGAAGAGGTCATCGGAGAGGAGCCTCTTAATCTGCCTCAGCAGAACTTCCTCACGAAAGCCCTGTGGTTTGATTTGCCTCAGAAGGCGATCGATCGGATAGCAGCCGGCGGCCTCGACTTCCGCGGCGGTCTCCATGCCTGTGAACACGCTGCCATAAGCATACTTCCCTTATTTGCCCTTTGCGACCGCAATGACATTGGCGGCGTTTCTACCGTTTTTCATCC
>SOJB01000057.1 GCA_004376695.1 Dehalococcoidia bacterium
GTATCACGCGTTCGTGACCCAGGGAATCATTCGATGATTACAGGTAGAAAGATTGGCCTCTACGTTTCACTTCTGATGACCTCATGAGGAGGAGGTTAGACCCTGACTGCGGTTCTCTTGATCCAGTCTGCGAAACACCCGTATCTGAGGGATGATAAGAACAAGCACCAGTACGAAGGTAAGCACATCTGTAATGGGAAACGCCAGCCACACGCCGTCGAGTTGCCAGTACTTCGGCAATATAAACACTAGAGGAAGCAAGAACAGAACAGGCCTGGCTATTGCCGTAACAAATGCCTGAGGAGCCTTGCCCATTGCCTGAAATACCGTAGAGCCCACAATGATAAAGCCTATCAGGTACCTCAGAAAGAAGATGCGCTTGGCAGCGTAGCTACCCACAGCAATCACTTCACCATCGGTAGTGAAGACACGAACAAACACCTCCGGAGCGAAGTAGACAGCCAGGAACACAATGATGCTGAAGGTTGTTGCAGCAATAACGGCTATCTTTATGGCTTGCAGCACTCTGTCATAGCGCTTTGCGCCGTAGTTGAAACCCAGAATAGGCTGTAGACCCTGGGCGATGACAATGCCGGGCAGGAAGGCGAACATCATTATGCGGTTGAGAAGTCCATAGGCAGAGATAGCTACATCACCGCCGAAGGTCGCCAGCGCTCTATTGATAAAGACGACCGTCAGACTACTTGCTGACAGACTGGCGAATGCGGCGATGCCTATGGCAAGAATGGCTCCCAATATACCCCATTCAATTACCAGGCTCTTCGTGTGGATTTTCAGGAAACTCTTGCCGGACAGGTAATAACTCATGAAGTACAGGACGGTAACTAGCGAAGCTATCAAAGTACCTAGCGCTGCACCTCTTATCCCCATGTCCAGCAGTATGATGAATATGGCATCGAGTATTATGTTCAAGACGGCACCGATAATCATCCCGGTCATAGGAACACGGGCATTTCCCTCAGCTCTTATCAGAGAGCTCTGTGCCATGGCCATGGTTTTGAAAGGCACGGCGAGAAGAATAATGCTCATGTACTCTCGGGCATAAGGAAGAACGGTTTCCGATGCCCCCATCAGCCTGAGCCACATGTCGGTATTCGACAGGCCAGCTATCATCACTAGCACAGAGAGCACGACAGCGGAAGTTAGAGCGTTCCCCAGGGCGTGTTCTGCCCTGCGAGTATTACCCGCTCCGATCAACCTCGAAATCAGCGAGGCGCCCCCCATCCCCATCATCTGCCCGATTGCCATTGTCAGCATTTGAGCAGGAAAGACTATAGTAAGACCGGCGATGCCGAGAGACCCAACGTAGTGCCCGACGAAAATCGTATCAACCACGTTATACATAGTCATGACAAGCAGGCCGACAAGTGCAGGCAGGGATAGTTTCAACATCAACTGACCGATTCGGTCGTCGTCGAGTACGTTTTGTCGCCTGTCATTCATAGAGCTGGACCGCATAACCTTTCAGAGTCTGTAGCAGTGCCACGTGACACGTGCTAATCTAGTTTTGACAATATATCCTGAAGTCTCCTTAATGTATCAGACAAGTCTTTCAGGTCCTGATCCGAAAGCTGTCCCATCGTCTCGCGGACAGCATTCATTACGCTGGTCTTGTGTTCTTTCAGGACGGCCTTTCCGTACTCGGAAAGGGTGATTACAGTGATCCGCCTGTCAGCCACGTCCGTTCGCCTTGCCACCAGTTTCAAGCATACCAGCTTGTCTATCAGCTGGGTCATCTGTGCTCTGGCGATGTGAAGCCTGTCCCCGATTTCGGTAACATGCAGTTCCCCTTCTTTATCCAGTAACCTGATAATCTCGAAGTGATGAGGGGTAATACCGGCATCGATATCGTTAAGGGTCGTCTTAATCAGCTTTCTCCGTATCTTTCTGAAGATTTGAGGTGGGATAGACAACAGGTCTGCCGCGGCTTTTTCCAGAATATCTTGACGTACCGTCATATTTGCCCCGAGAGCACAATCAGAAGCAGATAGTATATACTATATATAGTCAATAATATATACTAATATCGGTGGGTTGTCAAAGCTCGGCGAGGGGAAATCACGTCTCTACATATGCCGGACTCTCAAGAGACGTGTGCCTGCCCCGAATGGCATAACATCGCACTCAAGGTTATTGCCAGGTGTTCAGATCTCCTTATCAGGAGCCGACGCTCCCGATTACCTTTGCTGCGCAGTATGACCTGCATCGGAATAGACTAGGTGTTGCAGGGGGGTAGCGATGGTCGCACAAGCAGAACCGGCTTTGAAGAGCTTTCTATGACTCTGGAGGCAACGCTGCCGTAGGCCCACCTGGTAATGCCGGAAAAGCCATGGGTGGACAAAGCTATGAGGCTAACAGAGCTATCCTCGGCATATTGGAGTATGGTGTCAGGCGGATTTCCCGGAAGCGATGCTGAGGTAACCTTCACACCTTTGCGCTGCAGGGCACGCTCCCTTTCGCTTAGATAGTGCTTTGCCTCCCTCTCGGCTTCAGCCGAGATATCTTTCTCGTACTTGTCCAGATCAACCCAGTGTCCATACGAGTCGAGGCGAGGGAGCTTCACGGGCTCAACAACCCTCAGTAGTGCGACTTCGCTATCCATGCCCTGGGCCAGGACTTCTACATAAGGAATAATAGCTTCAGCGAAGTGTGAACCGTCCAGGGACACAAGAATGCTTCTTAGCTCCCTATCAGCGGATGCCGTTTCTGACTCGCTTGGCTTTATCAGAAGCGTGGGAATCTGGGACTCTTGCAGAACTTTGTTGGCGATACTCCCCAGAGCCCAGCGGCCGACACCGCTGAGTCCATGAGTAGAGATGACGATCAAGCCAATACAGTTCTTCTCAGCTGAATTCAGGATTTCGCTGGCAGCATCGCCCTGAACAAGCAGTGAATGTGCTCTTACCCCTGAAGATGAGAGCTCCTCTGCCTTCTTGTCCACGTATACTCTGAGGGGGCGTTCCAGACCATCACAGGATGCGCAAACGGTGATCAATACAACTTCGCTGCGCATTCTCTTGGCTATCCCTTCGGCGTAAGGGAGTGCTCCCTCAGCTAATTCCGAGCCATCCAGCGGAACCAGTATTCTCTCGTACATTCAAGTGCCTCCTGTCTCCGGTATTCATCAATGCTCTGTGATGACCGAGATGCCACCCTGGATGCTAGTTGAACTTGCCACGGCGAATCCTAGTATAGCAAGTTTCGCAAGGCGTTTTCATAACAGCCTGAGCCTTGCCAAACAGGGTCATTATCTAGCCGCTGTGTCCAGTGCTCTTGAGTTGCTGAATGGCCCGGCTGGCATCTCCGGTATCTGAGAGGGACACCCTTTCGGCGGTCTCCCGGGTCTATATGCTCTCGGATTCGGTTGAACCTTCCGTCATACCATGAGCTATCCCTGATGCCCCATTCCGTACTGCCACAATCAGGTTGAACGTCTCTCTTTTACCGGTGTATTAGACCGGCGTGAGCGGAACGCGTCCGGATGCCCCGGGGTCCTGATTCCGGTCCGCTCGAGTTACTGCCGGTCTGGCACGGAAGGAGTGAACTGCTTTCCATGCCCCGCCATGTGCCAAGAGAAGGTGGAGCGTCTTGCTCAAGGTCAATCGTGAGGGCGACCTGAGGCATTCTCTTGTAGCACTTGTTCATAAACTCGCAATGTACGCTCGGCAGCAAGCTCCCATGTCAATCTGCTAGCGGTTTCCAGGGCATTTGCTCTAATCCTCTGCGCCAGTTCCTTCTCTTGAATGAGGCGGACTATCGCCTCTGCCATGGCACTGTCATCTCCCGGGGGATACAGAAGCGCATTGAACTCATGTTGGAACGTTTCGGGGATTCCACCTGTGTCTGCGCATACCACCGGTGCTCCCACAGCTGAGGCCTCCAATAGTGAAAGCCCAAATGACTCCACTGTGGAAGGCAGGACAAAGACATCAGCAGCTGCCATGAGCTGAGCAAGTCTTTCCCTTTCTAATTGCCCGGCCATAGATAGCGAGTTATTGATGTTCAGACGCTCGGCCTGACGAGATAGCCTGTTGCTCTCCCTACCAGAGCCGGCGATTACCAGCTTTGCGCCCGGGATGACCTTCAACACCCGGCCAAACGCTGATATGAGCAGATCCGGGTTCTTCCGCTTGATAAGACGCAGCGCCGTCACTATAAGTGGGGCGCCACCGATACCGAGCTCTTCTCGCATCAGGGAACCATCCGTTTCCGGGTTGAAGCAGGACAGATCGACGCCATTCGGGATGATGGCTATTCTCTCTTCGCGAAAGCCCAACAAGCGACCGAAGCGTGCCGACGCCCGACTTACGGCTATTAGTCGGTCCGCTTTCCTGAGTGACAATCCCATAGGACGCTGAACACCTGTTAGAAAAGGTGAGTTACAGATACTGTGGCAGGTCAGGACACAAGGAATGCGGCGTCTGTGTGCATAATGAACCACCATTTGTGCCATAGACGAATACATGTCCAGTCCGTGGACTACATCGAATCGCCCCTCCTCGACATATCTATGGCAGCGACGAAAAACCAGCGGTGAAACGGCACGGTGGGGATCCTTGAGTACCAAACCTTTTGCGCGCCTAATTGTGACCCCTGCCAATTCATCCTCCTCAGGTTGACCAGGGTGCGCATGTGTGATCACGACGGTCTCGACACCTAGTTTGACCAGCTGGAGACTTAACTCGAGAGCATAACGAGAGGCGCCACCTACATCAGGGTAGTACTCGTCACCGACTAATGCTACGCGCACCGTTACTCAGTTTCCAGGCTCAGCCTTTTCTTCTCCGATATCTTGACTCCCAGATAGAAGAAGGCTCCAGCGCCTACTATCGAACTCAGAGCGAATGAAATCCCTCGCTCGATTAGTGTTGCCGCCGTGGCAATATCTAGAGGAATACCGAAGAGTACAAAAACCGAAATCAACGACCCTTCAACAGCGACTAAGCCTCCCGGCAAGATTGAAAGAAGCCCCATCATGGTTGACAGTGACGATGCCGTCAAAAGCACGGCAATGCTGGGATCACCGCCAAGAGCCCGCAATATGATATAGAGTCGAAGAAGGTCGAGCGCCCACATTAACCCCGTCAAACCTCCTATTGATAACCCCTCTCGTCGTCTACCAACTATAGCGAAGGTGTTTGAGTAGAAGAGCTCGATGGCCTCTACTATTCGCTGGGCGTTGGCGTGTTTTACAAAGCGGCCAGCGATACGGGTTACGATGTTACCTATCAGCCTGACTCCGATCATCTTTTTAAGAATGAAGCGAGGAGATATGACCATAACCGACACGACCAGGGCGCCTACTACCAACAACAGCATAGTGAGTCGAAACGAGCCTCGTCCGAATTGCAGGAACAATCCTACCAGCAAGAATGCAACGACGATTGGTGGATCAAAAACGTGCTCACCAAGAGTGGCAGCGACAGCTGTCGAGTACTTCACATTTCCCAGCTTTCGCACCAGGTACACTCGCCCGAATGGGTCACCACCAGTACGCAGGAAAGGAGTGACGTTGTTAAGGAAAATGGCACTCCAGATTGTCCAGAACAGGGTGGCAAACCTCGGCTCCGGGGTCCCATCACCTACAGAGCGGAGAGCTATTCGCCACCGGACGGTCCAGACCGCTACAGCGCAGGCAAATGACGCTATGGCTAGACCAATGAGTAGGTGATTGGCATTTCTGATAGCTTCAAACATCTGAGAGAAGAGTTCAGGCTTCAGAAGCCGGCCAGCTAGCACCGCGATGGCAAGAACGAGAACTACGATGAGGAGCGACCTGCGCAGATTTATCTTCGGCACATATTCATTCATGGTAGGATTATGGTGTTTTCCACGATCTAACCTATACTATATCATTCCTGTGTCTTCGGGAAGTAGTGCTGGCTGACTGCTGAGGCAACGTCTGAGGGGATATTCCAGCAAGTTCAGTCCCGGCATTCCGTCCTGGGCTGCAGTTACGCGGGATGTCAGACCTCTCTTGCCCGAGCCGCACAATCGGGATCATTGTTGCCCTCAATCATGTGGTTGCATGTCCGGTGTTCCTCTGCCGGCAATCTTGGCGCCAGGCCGGTAATCCCTGGTAAGCATGAAGAACAGGGCGATACCTACGAGTTGCACTCCGGCAGAGAAGTAGAATACTGAAGCAACGTTCAGAGCATCGGCGACTACGCCGCCCAGAATCGGTCCTATTCCCATACCGATAGCCATTGCCAGCATCTCCATAGACATGGCTGTGCCCATACCGGATGTTCTGCCCTGCTCCGTATACAGGGCCGTCAACGCCGGCATGGCAACGGCAGCAGCAATGCCGCCGAAAGCGATCAGCACCAATAGCTGCCAGTAGCTGTATTCATGGGGAATCAGGATGAAGAAAAGGATCTGGAGAATAGCACCGACGATCACCAGGGTCCGCTTGTTGAATCTGTCGGCGAGGCCACCGAAATATGGTTGCACCGCTGCCCTCAAAAGGTTGTGACAGGCCAGCATGGCCCCGATAAGGCCCACGCCTATGTTCAGTGATGATGCGGCAAAGAGCGGCAGAAACGTCATGAAACAACCCCTTGCCAGAGCAAGGCCGGCGCGGTAGCAGGAGAGACCGCGGAACATGACGTTCGTGTAAACCAGCCTGAGTGGTTCCGTTATTGATCGGTGCCCTCCTCCGCCTTGTCGGGACCTGCTTTCGGGCAAAAAGCGTAGGGCGAGCAGAAAACTGAGCGAGCAGATGATGCCCATTACGTAGAAGGCCGCGTTATATCCATACCACTCTGCTATCGGTCCACCGATAAGGGGACCAAAAGCGAAACCACCGAAAAAAGCGGCATTGGCTATGCCCTGCCATCTTCCCTCTTCGCCCCTAGGGCAGAGGTCACCAATGAAAGCCCTGGCTATGGGAAGCATCATGCCGGCAGTGGCGCCCTGTATGGCGCGGGTCACTATTAGGTGTAACGGGGTCGTTGCCAGAAGATAGCCCAACGTTGCCACTGTGAAACCTCCGAATCCAATGAGCAGAAAGAGCTTTCTGCCACGGCGGTCCGAGAGCGGACCGATAATAGGAATGACTATGGCTCGGGTTATGGTGAATGAACTGAATATCATCCCCAGCAGGACCCCGCCGGCTCCCATCGCCTCGGCATAGAGCGGCAATAAAGGGCTTACGATTCCCACTCCCAGCAGTGAACAGAAGACGCACAGAAGTAAAACCGCGAAGGCCTTGATGTCCATGCAGGTGGCTTAAAGTGTAGATTCTGTGGCTAAGAATGTCAACGGGAACAAGCCAGGGTGGCTCGAGATTGCGGACCGGTCAACCAAGACGACGTGGCTCCATCCCGCACAGGCTTGGCCGGCCGGCCCCGCCCTGACGGAGCACGCCAACGATTGCAGGAAGTGCCCGATTGCGTGGATGTCCAACGGAGCTTTGCCCGAGGCGAGACGGTTCTATCGGTCGGCATCGCGGTCCAGGGGCTGGACCTCTTCCTGGAAATATCGGTGAAAGCAGCGAGGCAGGTCACGGTAATCCAGGTCGGATACAGCTTTCGGGAGATTCCTTGAGTTCAGAGTGTTCCAAAACAGGATCGACTTGCCTCTCAAGGTCCCATTTTTCGCATCGTCGATTAGGGCAGCGACGGCCTTTCCAGTGTAGGTGCCATCCAGCTTGATTCCTTCACACTTCCTCATTAAGGATACTGCTTCCATTGCCTCCTTTGTGAAGAGTGCGTACCGTCTCCCGAAATAAGTATGCCTGATGTCAGCATCCGCTGCAGAGAATCGGAACGAGGGGAAAGACCCGTCCAGAGAATGAAGCAACGAACCGGTTCTGTTTGTGAGCTTAGCCATGCCTCTGGGATTGACGAATTTGTCACTGGTTACACGTACCGACACCACGCGACTGTTGAGCTTTGCTGCCCTGAGTCCGAGAAGCAGTCCGGCAGCTGTGCCCATCGTGCCACAGGCAACATAGATGTATTTCGGTTCTGGCATTTCGCCGTTGGCGATTTGCTGTCTCAATTCGAATGCGGCATTCACATAGCCAATGACACCCAGGGCCGAAGACCCGCCCGGAGGAACCAGGTGCGGAAAGCGACCGCTCTTCAGCCTGCGACGTATGAGGTGATACAGCGTTGCCAGGTAGACCAGTGCCATGTTCCTTACGGATTCGGACTCTACCCCGCATGAGTGCAGTTCTGCGCGGCAATAATGACTCATAAGCAAATTGTCGCGAACATACCGGGCATTCGGCTGAGGAATCAGCATGGAAATACTCTTCAAACCTAGTTGCTGCGCGTATATGGCAGTGGCGAGGGAATGATTTGATCCCGCGCCGCCGAACGTCATGACCTCCCTGACCCCTGAACGGATAGCGTCACCCAGGATGAACTCCAGCTTTCGTGGCTTGTTGCCGCCGTAGAATCTACCACTCAAATCATCGCGCTTAATATAGAGCTGACCGATGCCCAGTTGCGCTCCTAATCGTTCGAGCTTCTGTACAGGTGTCGGGAATTCACCGAGAGACACGTGAGGGAGCTTCTCTCCTAACTGAGGATACTGCTCAAATAGCGGAAGCGCTTCTGTTCCTTTTCTAATCGTCATCGAGGCCAACTCCCGATAGCCCTGCTCTTAAGAAATCATCATGACATACTAGCACCTGAGGCTCTCACCCGCAAGCTACTGTGCTGGCTGGCCACACGGGCAACACCGGGGAGATAGTCTAGCAGCTTGCTTGTCGAGATAGTATATGGGGGCAAGATAATCGGGGGACCGGTGCGAACGTTCGTTCCCCTCCCCCAACCATTATCTTGCCAGACCCTCGTGTGCTCTGCGGTACTCCAGCTTTAGCCGCTCCGCCTCGGCAGAGAGACCGTCCCATTCGGTGGTCAACCGCGCCACCCTTTCTCTCAGTGTCGCATATTCACGGTTGACAGCGACTATGTTCTGAGAGTCTTCATAGTGCGCGGGGTCGGCTATCAGGGCCTCGATCTCTCTGATGCGCTTCGTGGCGGCTGTCACCTCGTGCTCTATCTCTCCGATACGCTGATTCACCGGTGATATGGCTCGGTAGTGCTCGTTCCGGAGGCGGCCTTGCAGTGACTTAAGCTCGCGTTTCGTTATCGGGGCTGACGGGCCGCCCGGCCGCCAGTGGCCAGACCAGGTTTGGGCCGTGCCTGTTTCACCATCGGGAGCCGCTCTCTGTTGTAGATAGTCATCGTAGCTGCAAAGGAAGACTGTTATGCGTCCGTCCCTTACTTCGATGATTTTGTTCGCGAGTTCCCGGATGAGTGTGCGGTCGTGTGTGATGAAGCACATGGTGCCTTTGTAGGCATCCAGGGCGTCGGTCAGAATCTCACGCGACGGGATATCCAGATGATTGGTCGGCTCGTCGAGAAGAAGAAAGTTGGCCGGCCGGGTAAGCATCCTGGCAATAGCGATACGGGTCTTTTCGCCGCCCGAGAGCACCGATATGTGCTTGGTGACGTCGTCGCCGCTGAAGAGAAACGCTCCCAGCATCCCGCGCAAACGCTGCTCCGATTCGTCCGGTGCTACGCTCCGCAATTCTTCGATGGCGGTGTTGTGAGGATTGAGAGATTCTATGTAGTACTGGGCGAAGTATGCCGTAGTCACGTTGTGACCGATTATGCGCTGTCCGCTCTCAAATGGCAGGACACCGGCCAGCATGCGTAGGAGGGTTGTCTTTCCCGCCCCGTTTACACCAACGAGGGCGGCGCGGTCACCGCGCTCCAGCACCAGGTTAAGGTCCCGGTATACAGCATGTTGCCCGTAAGACTTGGCAACGTGCTTGAGTTCGATTACGGCACGACCGCTCCGTGGAGGCTCCGGAAAGCTGAAGTGTATCTTCTTCGTCGAGCGGGGAACCGTGATCCGCTCCATCTTCTCCAATTGCTTGATGCGGCTCTGCACCTGTGAAGCCTTGGTGTTCTTGGCGCGGAAGCGCTCAATAAAGCGCATCTGGCGGCTGATTTTCAGCTCCTGTCGGCGAGCGGTTGCCTGTCGCGTCTCGATATCGCTCTCCCGGGCGAGGACGTAGCCATCGTAACTGCCCCGGTAAAAGATGACACCGTCGTCTTCGATGGCTATGATCCTGCGCACAACATTATTGAGAAAGGCGCGGTCATGTGAGGTGAGGAGGACGGCGCCGTGATAGCGTCTCAGGTAGCTTTCGAACCAGCGCTGCGTCTCGAGGTCCAGATAATTGGTCGGCTCATCCAGCAACAGGATGTCGGGATTCAGGAAAAGGAGCCTCGCCAGTTCGATGCGTGTCTGCCAGCCGCCACTGAACTCGGATAGCGCACGCCCGAAATCTGATTGGGCGAAACCCAGGCCGGAGAGGACGATCTTTGCCTCATGTTCCGAATCGTAGCCGCCCTTCGCCTCGTACAGGTGCTGCAGTTCGCCCAGTTCTTTGAGCAGACTGGCGACGGTTTCCCCGTCTTTTTCCTCCACAAGGTCTTCCTGTACGATGTGGATCTTGTGTGCAAGGTCGCTGACGACATCGGATGAATCGGAAACGTGTTCCAGCAGGGTACGTCCGGAGGCTCGTTGAACATCCTGGCGAAGGTAACCGATGGCAGTGTTACGTCGCAACGAAACACTGCCAGAATCTGGCATGATGTTACCGTCTATGATTTCGAAAAGAGTGGTTTTTCCGGTGCCGTTCCGTCCGATGACCGCAATGCGGTCGCTCATGCCAACGGTGAAACTGACCCCGCTGAAAAGCTCCTGGTCGCTGTATGACTTGGAGATGTCGGTGACATTGAGCATATATTCCTCTTGCCACTATCATTATAGTG
>SOJB01000114.1 GCA_004376695.1 Dehalococcoidia bacterium
TCTATGAAAGGGAGAATTAGCGTGAGCAAGGATATAATTGCAGCGATCAAAGAGAATGTGATACAGGGAAGAAAGACACAGGGGGATCTGGGGATAGATGACAGTCTGGCCGGAACACTCGGTGTGGTGGAACTCGTGCAACAGGCTCTTGATGAGAATACCTCTCCGCAGGTGATAATTGCCGAGGGCTTGACTGCCGGGATGGAGGTGGTCGGTGAGAAGTTCTCTACCAAAGAGTACTTCATCCCGGACATGCTTGCCTCTGCTGAAGCAGTAGGAGCGGCAATGGATATTATGAAGCCGGTGCTCGAGTCGGCGAACGTGGAGACTAAGGGGAAATTCGCCATCGCTACGGTAAAGGGGGATATCCACGATATCGGCAAGAACATCGTTGCTATCTTGCTGAAAGGTGCTGGTTACGATGTGCATGACCTGGGAACAGACGTGCCCACGGAGAAAGTGGTCGGGTTCGTGAGGGAAGAAAGACCCGGATATCTGGGCCTATCAGCCCTGCTTACTACCACCATGATTGAGATGGGCGTGGTCATCAAAGCTCTTGAGGAAAGCAAACTCCGGAGCAGTGTGAAAGTACTCATAGGGGGTGCCGCTGTCTCCGATGAGTTTGCCCAGGAGATAGGTGCCGACGCCTATTGTGCTGATGCCTTCGCTGCAGTCAAAGTGCTCGATTCCTACCAGCAGACGGGCTGAGGCGTAGCTACAGGCACCAGAGATGCCTGCGGCAAAGGAGTGTTGTATGGCAAGCATAGCTGGAATCTTTTCATTGCATGGAGATGTGCTCAAGGGGTGTGGGGAGCAGGTTGGCAAGATGCTGGAGCGGATGCGACACCGCGGTCCAGACAATGCGGCGGTGCGAACCTTGCCTGACCGCCACAGCGCTCTGGGCGCCAATGAAGTCAATCTGGTGCCGGAGAGAACCTGCTGCAGCTCGCTCTCAAGGCCTCCATTCGTCCTCTTTGATGGAGAGTTGTTCAACGAAAGAGCCCCGGGCCAGCATGATGTTGAGCTGTTCAAAGAGTTTTACGAGAGACATGGCAAGAAGTGTTTCTCCCTGCTCGAGGGAAGCTACACGTGCGCCATCGTTGACGCAGGCGAAGTAATCCTGGCACGGGATTCTGTGGGCGCCAGACCTCTCTTCTACGGGTCGGAACACGGCTTGTTGTGCTTCGGCAGCGAGATGAAGGGACTGATAGACCACATTCGCTTTGACGTCAACGAGTTGCCCCCTGGCTACATTTATAGCACCAACGAAGGACTGCAGCCATTTGAGCCTTTTGTTCCTGGTGTGCCTGAGCCAGGAACCATAAAGGAAGCAGCTATGACCCTCCGTCAACTGCTCATCGAGGCAGTGCAGAAAAGAATGCCAGGCGTGCGAGGCATCTCGTTGAGCGGAGGGCTGGACAGCTCTATTGTGGCCGCCATCGCCAAGGAGTACAACCCCGACCTACACCTGTTTAGCGGGACCATTGACAAAGCACCCGGCCCCGACCTGGAAAACGCGGTGCTGATGGCGAAATTCCTCGGTCTGGAGCACAATCTTCACATCTACCGGATAACCGATTCTGACATTTGCGATTCGATTCCCCGGCTCGTTTGGCACCTTGAGAGTTTTGACGAGGACTGTATATCGGGCATTATCTCCAACTACTACGTTGCGCGCATGGCAAAGGAATACACCGATGCTATCCTGGTTGGTGAAGGGGCCGATGAGCTGTTTGGGGGATACCGTATGGTTCTAAAGAACCCCAGAGTGACCGGCGACGCACACCGAGAGGAGCTTGCCCAGAGGTTGCTGGACATCGCCTACAACACTGCTCTGAGGCGCCTCGACCGGGGCTGGATGGCGAACGCCGTCGTGTATCAGGTACCATTCCTGGACGCCAAGGTTGTCGCTTTCGCCAAGAAGATACCGATGGCATGGAAGATCTACGGTGAGCAGCAGATAGAGAAGTTCATTCTGCGTGAGGCCTTCCGCGACATGCTTCCCGAGAAGATTGCCAATCGTGAGAAACTCAGGTTTGCCATGGGCGTTGGCACCGATGACGTCATGGATATGCTGGTATCCAGGGTAATCGACCCCGAAGAGATAAAGAACCGACCCAGATCAGCGTACGGCATGCCGTTCTCCACTTTCAAAGAACTCCTTTACTACGACGAATTCTTGAAGCTGTTTCCGCCTGCGTACGAGAAACAGACGGTGCGGTGGGATCCCTTCAAGTAGAAGAGTGGCGCATCGCCATCATGTCGACAGCATCTCCAACTGCCATGCCTAAGGGCACGGGAGACCGATTTGTGTACGTCTTCGCCAGAGCAGGGCGCAGGACTGTGTATGCCCCATGCGGCCTGAAGCCAGTCCTGGCGCATCGAACCGAAGTTCAGTAGCCCGACCTCCTTGTCATCCAGTCGGGGATATTCGAGAGTGGTCTGAAACATCACTTCAAATACCCGGCGGATCACATCTCGAGAACCACCCTGTATACCTTCGAACAGACGCTCGAACTGGCGGCGCGCATCGAGGCGAAGATGGTTCTGTTTGTTCATCTTGAGGAGTACTGGAACCACAGCTATGATGACTATTGCGCCATGGAGTCGGACCGCATCAAGTTTGCCTACGATTGCATGCAGATGAACGTGTAGCGGGGTATATCTAGTCCTGAGTGCTACTCCCTCACGTAGTCGTTCATTTTAGCTCTCTCTTCAGCTTCTCTATCACTTTGGCAAACTCCTGGCTGTACGTTCCTTCGTGCTGGGAAAGGAAATCCTGCCATTCAGGAAGCTGTTTTATCGCCTCGTCAACGGTCAGTTGAACAAGCATGGTGCGCTGTTCTTGCTGAACCTGTTTCACCATTAGCTGGGGATTTCTCTCTACTTCAGCCCTGATGCGGTTGTAGGCTTGCTCCATTTCTGCTCTGTACCTCTTCCGCAGATCCTCCATCAGGTTTAAGCTGAGCTCAACTGCAGGAGTGTTCTGTTCTTCCTTCAAGGTCTCTATGGCCAGAATCCCGTCCCTTCTCCTTTGTAGCTCGGCTGGAGTATCTCCAAAACTGAGCGAATCTATCAGTCTTGCCTGGGCTTCCCTCAGAAGCGATGGCTTGCCTTCTTTCTTTAGCCTCTTCCATAAGCTCTCAGGGTCAATTCGATTTTGATGGAACTCCGAGAGAAGGGAGTTCACCTTCTCAGAGTCCCTCATCCTCTCCTTCTCCTCCTGGGTCAACCCTCCGATTCTGGCCAGTCTTTCTCTAGCGATTGGTGGAAGATCTTTCTGCCAGTTTGTCATTGCCTACCCCTTTCTATCTTCAGAGCTGTTCAGTAGAATTCCCGTAGACGATTCACACACACCAAGAAAAGGAACAGCATATTATAGTATATAATAAAGATGCGTTTGGGGTGAGCGATGGGAATCAGGCTTTATCAGGAACCACGGCTTGAGAACCCGGTCATGGTAGCTAGTTGGCCGGGGATAGGAAGTATCGGCATAATCGCTGTTGATACTCTGAGAGAGATGTTAGGGGCGGAGGAGTTTGGCGAAATTGAGCCCTGGCATTTCTTCTATCCGAAGCGAGTCCTGATTCGCGAAGGCGTGTTAGAATGCCTGGAGTTTCCCGGTAGCAAATTCTACTTCAGAACAATGGAGAGGGGTGATCTGATACTCTTTGTTGGGGAAGAACAGCCTGCAGAAGGGGGGAGGGTCTATGCCGAGGGAAGGAAAGCCTATTGCATGGCTAACCTTGTTCTGGATGTAGCCGAGAAATTCAAATGTCGTAGAATCTATACGTCAGGAGCGGCTGTGGCCCTGACTCACCATACCATGAAGCCAAGAGTTTGGGCAGTGCCCAATAGCGAAGGTCTAATCCAGGAGATAAGAGGATACGAGAACACCGTACTGATGTCCGATATCGAAGGAAGGGGTGGCCAGGGAAACATCACCGGCCTGAACGGGCTTCTCCTGGGAGTGGCCAAAAGGAGGGGGCTTGAGGCCATTTGCCTGATGGGCGAGATACCGATATACCTTCAGGGATTGCCGCTGTCCTACCCCAAGGCCTCCAAATCAGTGCTGGAGGTTCTCAGCCGTGACCTGGAAATCGAGGTCAATCTGAACAAACTGGATGAGTTGGACGAGAAGATGGAACGAGGAATCGAAGAGTTTTACCGGCAGATCCCTCTAGAAGTAAGAGAGCAGTTAGATAGATTGAGACATGTGACCTATACCGAACCAAGTGAGCCCGGGCCGATTACCGAAGAAGAAGAGCAAAGGATTATGCAAGAGGTTGAGAAGTTCTTCAAAAGCCGAGGTGAGGGCGGTTGAGCCTGGGAGACTCTGTTAGAATCTATAGAGCGCCTGAATTCCGCCAATCCTCTTTAGTACTGGGTTGGAGCGAAGATGCGGGGGGTGTGGGATGGAAGGTCACCGAGTACCTGAACCGGAAACTGAAAGGGCAGGAAGTTGCCGAGATTGATCCAGAGGACTTCTTTTCCCTGGGTGGCGTTGCCGTTAGAAATGATCTCGCCCGATTTCCTGAAAGCAAGTTCTATGCATGCCAGACACATGAACTCGTGGTTTTTCGCAGTGATCCTCCCAGAGCTGAATGGTATAGATTTCTAAACTCGATCTTAGATGTGGCTGAGCGTCACTATCGGGTAAAGGAGCTATGTATCCTTGGGGCCATGGTTACGGTGAGCGCTCATACTACGCCCCGCCAGCTGTTTGCCGTGTTTGACTCGGCAGAGACTAAGGGGAGTTTGAGCCAATACGGCCTGGTCGCAGACATGGATTATCAAACTCCGCCGGGCCAGAGGCCGACCCTGAATTCGTTCCTCTTGTGGATCGCAAAAGGAAGGAATCTTCGCGCGGTAAGCCTGTGGGTGCCGATACCGTTTTACCTGGCGAGAGTAGAAGATAGTCAGGCTCAAAAGAAGGTGCTGAGCTTCTTGGATGAAAGATTGAACCTGAGGATTGATTTCAGTGACCTGAACCATGAGATCCGAGAGCAGAACGAGAAACTGGCCCAGGCAAGGTCTCTCTCTCCTCAAATCGATGATTACATTCACAGGTTGGAAAGCAACCTTATGCTATCTGACGAAGAGAACGGAGAGTTGATTAGGAAGATTGAGAGCTCATTAGAGGAGAGAAACTGAGCCTTACTCAGACGAGAAAGGGGTTTATGTCAAAATGCTAGCCAAGGTAAAGAGCGCTGCTGTGGTCGGATTGGAGGGAGCCGTAGTAGAGGTGGAGGTGGATATATCGCCCGGCTTACCTTCCTTCACCATCGTTGGGCTGCCGGACAAGGCAGTCCAGGAAGCAAGAGAACGAGTAAGGTCAGCGATAAGAAACTCCTACTACAAGTTCCCCAACAGGCGTATTACCGTCAATCTGGCTCCGGCCGACTTGAAGAAGGAAGGCCCCGCCTACGACCTGTCCATAGCCGTCGGCATATTGATTAGCTCAGAGCAACTGAACGCCGACTTTTCCCAGAGCATTTTCTTGGGAGAACTCTCCTTGGACGGTAAGCTGCGTCACACTCACGGAGTATTACCCATGGTGGCTTTGGCCAAGGATAAAGGCCTTTCTGTCGTGTTTGTGCCCTGGGATGACGCTAGAGAGGCTTCCCTTATAGACGATATACGTATATTCCCTGCCGAATCGTTAGCGCAGCTGGTTGCTCACCTTCAAGGTGGAGCAGAGATCCCCGAGTACCGGAATAAGGTAGATTGGGAGCAGGAATTCCGTCCCAGTTATGCCTTCGACCTCGTTTATATCAAGGGTCAGGAGCATGCCAAAAGGGCCTTGGAGATAGCGGCATCCGGAAGACATAACATCCTCATGTGTGGTCCACCGGGAAGTGGCAAGACCATGCTGGCTCGCTCGTTGCCGTCGATACTTCCCCTGTTGACCATGGAGGAAGCTATAGAGGTAACCAAGATCTATAGCGTCAGCGGATTGCTGCCGCAGGACACTCCCGTCATTGTGGGGCGTCCTTTCCGGTCGCCTCACTATACCATTTCTCATGCTGGCCTCGTGGGAGGGGGGCAATGGCCACGGCCCGGGGAGATAAGCCTGGGACACCACGGGGTACTCTTCCTCGATGAATTCCCTGAGTTTGGACACGTCACACTGGAGTCGCTGCGCCAACCAATGGAGGACAGGACAGTTACCGTCAGCCGTGTCCACGGCAGTGTTACCTTCCCTGCTAGCTTCATGCTGGTTGCAGCTATGAACCCCTGCCCCTGCGGGTATTACGGTGACCCATTCAAGGAGTGTAAATGCTCGCCTGGCGAAATCTCTCGCTATCACAAAAGAATAAGCGGACCATTGCTGGACCGCATTGATATCTTTGTTGATGTTCCCCACATTGGCTACGAGAAACTCACTGAGGATAAGCCGGGCGAAGGCGCGGACAAAGTCAGGGCCAGAGTCAAAGGGGCGCATGAAATACAGCTTGACCGCTTTCGAGGAACGAAGCTACGGTGCAATGCCGATATGACGCCCAAGGAGGTGAAGGAATTCTGCACAGTGGAACCAGCGGCGCAGAGTCTGCTTCGCGCCGCCATGAAGCAGCTTCATCTCACCGGCCGTGCCTTTCACCGTATCCTCAAGCTTTCCCGCACCATCGCTGACCTGGAGCATAGCGACATCATCAGGACACATCATATGGCTGAAGCTCTGCAGTACCGGCACAAGGAGATGATTTGAGCACAAAACCCCCACGAGATACCCGTCAAACCAAGGGCAGAATGCGTCAGCATCAAATCACTAAGGCATGAAGGACCTGTCCTGAGCGAAGCCGAAGGAATCTTTTCCTTCACGAGATTACTTCTAGCAGGCACCTGACTGGTTGCCATCTGGCATAATGGTCTTCCCCATGATTCTGCGTAGGAGACCCTCTGTTGAACAGAGGACTCACGTGAGAAAAGGGTGACTCTTCACGTCGCTTAATCCGTTCAGCCTGAGGGGAGTGGAACTTCAACGCTTTTGCAGGGAATAGCAAGAGCCGCTATAATGCCCTGAAACAGGCGGGTAGCAGGACTGTCCGGGCAACATTCCCGGAGAAGGCGAAGCACATACTAGCTACAAGGGTGTCGTCGAGAAGGCATTTTGGAGGGACTGCCATGGGTAGTTGTCTGGAGGGGAGGAGATGCCTTGTGACTTGCCAAGTGCAAGAAGTCGCTCTGTGTCGCATGGCCAGGGCGCAGTGTCAGAGTGATTGTCACGAGTTGCTGCGAACGGCTGGTTCACTTAATGTACCAAGGAGGCCGGGGCAATGAAACATAGCAGGAGGATATCTCTGAGCGGGGTAAGTAAGAAAGTGAGAACCCAGTTCATCGCGGGGGTTCTTATTATTGTGCCGATTGGGGCTGCCGTGCTGATTCTGCGCTGGCTTTTTCTCTATATCGACAGTATTCTGCAGCCTGTAGCCAGGTCGCTGTTTGGTTACACGGTGCCCGGCCTGGGTTTCGCCTTGACAGTGATATTAATCTTCGTGACCGGGATTGTAGCGACCAGCGTTATTGGAAAGAGACTGGTTGGTTTTGTAGAGTCTTTATTGGCAAGGGTGCCATTGTTTCGATATCTCTACACCAGTATCAAGCAAATCATGGTGAGCTTCACCGCTCCCAGCGAGACCAGATTCCTGCAGGTAGTGCTAGTGGAATTCCCCAAGAAGGGTATGCGGGTCATAGGATTTGTCACGAGTGAATCACGCCTCCAGTCCGGCGAAAAGCTGCTCACAGTGTTCATACCGACGTCTCCTAATCCAACGTCTGGCTACCTGGAGATAGTAAGGGAACGCGACGTCATCCGGACCAATATAGCAATTGATGACGCGCTGAAAATGGTCCTGTCTGCCGGCAAAGTATCATTGAAGGAAGTCACTGATAGATTGGGCGCCGAGGATGTTGACAGGTCTTGAGTTGAGGTAAAGCAGTGCAGGCACAGACGAGCAACTCCAAAGGGTTACCCTTCGTATCCGTGGTCATACCGGCTCATAATGAAGAGGAGTACCTGCCTTTGTGTTTGGAGTCCATAAGAAGACAGGACTACGCGGGAGGGTATGAAATCATCGTCGTTGATAATGCCAGCACGGACGACACGGCAGAAATAGCTCTAGCTTGGGGTGCCAGGGTCGTTTCTGAGAACAGGACGAGTCCCGCCTGTGCCCGGCAAAGAGGTGTGGAGGCAGCAACAGGAGAGATTATCGCCTTCATCGACGCCGATACTCAGGCGCCGGCTCACTGGCTTTCAGCCGTCGTATCGCGCTTTGTTCGGGAGCCAGAGACAGTCGTGATAAGTGGACCCTATGCTTACTTCGATGCCGGCAGAATTGCCAGGATTGCCTCTTACGCTGGCAATTTCATCAACATCATCACAGACCACCTTTTCCGTAGAGCTTTTGGTAAAGGCGGCGCGGTATGGGGGTGCAACTTCGCTGTACGTCGGTCAGCGCTACTGGAAGTTGGCGGATTCGATACCAGCATTAGGTTCTATGGTGAGGAGTACGAGCTTTCTTTGAGACTAAGGAGAGCCGGTAAAGCGGGCATTATCCCGCGGCTCTTCGTCCTCACCTCAGCTCGTCGCCTGAAGAGGTTGGGCGTGGTGACTCAATACTGGAACTGGATTGTGGATTACTTCTCGGTCCTTTTCTGGTACAAACCGATCTCCGAAAAGCTGGAAGACTGGCCGGCCAAGGCGTGGCAAACGGTGGCTGCCGGTTCTTCCTGGCAGAGAGCTAGAGCATCCTCGAGGTATGTTGCCCTTCTTCTTGGCTTGTTCTTGCTGCATACTGGTCCGTTGATTGATGCAGTGGGAAGGCTGATCTATGCCTTTGATATCGCCGCTGTAGGTACAGTGTTCGCGTACCACGGGATAAACCCTCGCTCCAGGTTCTATGGTAAGGTATGGTCTAACGGCAATCGCGACCGTCCTCGGATTGCGCTGACGTTTGATGACGGCCCGAACGAACCGTACACTTCTCGAGTGCTCGGAGTATTGGAGCAATACGGAGTAAAAGCTACCTTCTTTCTCATCGGGCAAAACGTCCAGCGCCATCCCGAAGTCTGCCGGCGCATAGCGACAACTGGGAATGTGGTCGGGAATCACTCTTACCATCACCACAAGTCACTATGCCTGAGACTGGGCAGGGCGATCGCCCGTGAGATTGAGATGTCTCACCAGGCAATCCATGAATGCACCGGATTTGAGCCAAAGCTCTTTCGCCCTCCCCACGGCTTCCGCACTCCTTGGCTGATGCGAACTGTTCACCGTCTCGGTTATTCAGTAGTTACCTGGGACAGCATGACCGATGACTGGCGGGCAAATACCCCAGTTGATGAGATTGTACGGGCTATCGTTAGGCGAGCTAAGCCGGGGAGCGTGATTGTCCTGCACGATGGTCGCGATACCAGACCAGGTTATGACCGCACCCAGATGCTCCAAGCCCTACCCCAGATAATTGACACCCTGAGGCAAAGGGGTTTTGATTTCGTTACCATCCCTGAGCTTCTTGGGTTAGAAGCGAAGTCCTGAGGCCAGCACAGCCCCGACCGGCACACGAGCGAACTCACGAATGTTTTGGGCTGTACTGGGTCAGAAGTGTCGCCCGGGAAAGCCAGATCTCTTTTAACTCCCAGGACTTGTCTTTGAATCCAGGCACCTCGTCTCCTCGCAAATGATAGACCTGCATTAACCCGACCGTGTAGAAGTGGGCACCTTTCTTCCATAGGGTATCTGGCAGTTCATCAACCTGGAATCCCAGTCGTCTGGCGGCTACATGCAGAAGGGTGGTGCCGTGGAGCGCTGTTATATCACCAAACCTCCCGCTGGCTACCTGCTGAGCCAGAAACCGGAGGTCCTGCGCGAAACTACCAAGGAATTCTCGGGGCGATTGTGAGGCTCTGAGGCCGAGCTTGCGCCTTCTCTCAAACCAAGCGTTGTTCAGATGAAGCTCTATGATTGTGTCTCCGGTCTTCACCTGAGACCCGTCATCCAGTACTCTGGAGGGGCCCCTGTAGCGGCGAACTTCGAGACAAATGATGCCGCTGCCATCTGCCTTCAGGGGTCTGATGCGATAGATTACCCTCAAGAGCTTATCTGCTATAGGCCACAAGTTCAAGATGGACCGAGGTGGCACCTTGTTTTCCCCCACTGGCTGTCTCCGTGAGCCTGGTCTGGTTTCGTGAAATACGCACGCCCGAAGAAGTGAACCACTTCGCCGAGAAGGCCTCCGCCATCCTCCAACGTTCAGGAGAGTCTTGCTATGTAACGAGCCATAGAATTCCGCCAATGATGAGCAGCATTATGCCGATGATAAGGGAAATCTTGCCTCCTACTTCCCAGGCACGTAGCCAGGGACGATCGGGATCACGAGTTAGAGACTCCTTGATGTCCTTCTGAGTTAGCAGAATGGAATTGTAGTATCCTTCCCTTTCCCTCTTGTTCCAGACAATGAGAATAATGCCCAGGAGGACGAAGAACCCTCCCATCCCCAAGATCGCCTGGTAACTGGCCGATGGCATTTTCCTAACCCCTCCTCAACACTCGCGGGGTCGTGAGGTGACCCTATTTGATCTCTACAGTCGCTCCAGCTGCCTCTAGCTTCTGCTTGATTGTTTCGGCCTCTTCCTTGGGAACGCCTTCTTTCACCAGTTGCGGAGCAGCTTCTACCAA
>SOJB01000116.1 GCA_004376695.1 Dehalococcoidia bacterium
GAGGCGATTATTGCCCGGGAGCACGAAGGCACCATTCAACCCACTATCTTTTACAACGACCTGCGAGCCTTTGGTAAAGGCTTTGAGAGCTACTACGAGTCAGCCAAGAACAAGTTTGGCGTACGCTACATCAGAGGTATACCATCCGCGGTCAAGGAACTGCAGCAGAGCAGGAACCTTCTCCTGGAATACACCGGTGAGGATGGTCAGAAAGTCCAGGAAGAATTTGATATGGTTGTCCTTTCCGTGGGACTACAGCCGTTGGCGAGCAGCAAAGACTTGGCAGAAAAACTTGGAATAGAACTGGACAAATTCGGCTTCTGCCAGACTGAAGAACTGGCACCGAATATTACCTCGCGTGATGGCATTTATGTCGCTGGGGCTTTTGATGCCCCGATGGATATTCCCGAGTCAGTGATGAGCGCCAGTAGTGCTGCCTGTCTAGCTTCACAAGAAATTGCCGAAGCCCGTGGCACAATGGTGAAGGAAAAAGAGTATCCTCCGGAGATAGACGTAAACGGCCAAGAGCCCCGTGTCGGGGTCTTTGTCTGTCGCTGTGGGTCTAATATTGCCCGAGTGGTTGATGTCCCCGCTGTAGCCGAGTATGCCAGCACGTTACCGTATGTAGTGCACGCGGAAGAGAACCTCTACTCCTGTTCCACCGATACCCAGAGCAAGATAATTAACGCTATCAAGGAAAAGGGACTAAATCGCGTGGTGGTGGCTTCTTGTAGCCCGCGCACCCACGAATCGCTTTTCCAAGATACTATCCGTGAGGGATGTTTGAACAAGTACCTCTTTGAAATGGCCAATATCAGGGACCAGTGCTCCTGGGTTCATGCCACGCATATGCCAGAGGCTACAGAAAAAGCCAAAGATTTAGTGAGGATGGCAGTAGCCCGCGCGGTTACCCTTGAGCCGCTGCACCAATCACCTGCTGAGATAAAGCGGAGGGGACTGGTTATTGGCGGAGGGGTATCCGGAATGACGGCAGCTTTGGAACTGGCCAGACAAGGGTATGAAGCGGTTCTAGTAGAAAGAGAGAAGGAACTGGGCGGTAACTTGCAGCGTATTTACTACACTGCAGATGGTGCTGACCCTCAGGCATTGCTTGCTTCAATGATAGAGCAGGTGGAGAAAGAGCCAAAAATAACAGTTTACAAAGGTGCTGAGATAAAGAAATTTTCCGGATTTCTAGGCAATTATGCCACCGAGATTATTACTGATACCGGCGACAATGTTGAAGTTGAACACGGCGTGGTAATTTTGGCCACCGGTGGTACAGAGTACAAGCCTACCGAATATCTTTATGGACAGTCAGATAAAGTGTTAACCCAGCTGGAACTGGAAAAGAATATTGCCGAGGGCAATGAGAAGATTAAGAAATTGGACTCGGTAGTGATGATACAGTGCGTTGGCTCACGGGAAGAGGAGCACATGTATTGCAGCCGGGTATGCTGCACCCAGGCAACTACCAACGCCATCAAGCTAAAAGGGCGGAACCCGGACACGGAAGTTTATATTCTCTACCGTGATATGCGTACTTACGGAATGAATGAACTCCTCTACCGCCAGGCGAGGGAGAAGGGAATAACCTTTATCCGCTACGAAGCGGAAAAGAAACCTGAAGTCAGTGAGAAAAACGGTAAACTGAAGGTAAATGTATTTGATTCAACCCTGGGAACGGAAATTCTGCTTGAGCCGGGACTGCTTGTCTTGAGTAGCGCCATACGGCCGCAAGCTGATGCTGAGGAATTTGCCAGTAAATTAAAACTACCACTTACCCAGGACAAATTCTACATGGAAGCCCATATGAAACTACGCCCCCTGGATTTTGTCAGTGAGGGAATGTACCTTTGCGGGCTGGCTCACTCCCCTAAATCCATCTCTGAGTCAATAGTGCAGGCAAGAGGGACGGTGTCACGGGCAATGACCATTCTCTCCCAGCCCTATCTTATGGTAGGTGGCGTGGTCTCAGTGGTAGACCCAGACAGATGTGCCGCCTGCCTTACCTGTGTCCGGTCTTGCCCCTTTGATGTGCCCAAGATAAATGATGAGGGCGTAGCTTACATTGAAGCGGCTGCCTGCCAGGGCTGCGGGATTTGTGCCAGCCTGTGCCCGCGCAAAGCGATAAAACTGCAACATTATAGTGACGAGCAGGTAATGGCTAAGAGTGCCGTCCTGTGCCAGGCTTAAGTGGAGAAAGGAGATGCAAATGGCCGAGGATTATGAACCAAAAGTAGTTGGCTTTTGCTGTCACTACTGTGCCTATTCGGCCGCTGACCTAGCTGGCTCCATGCGTTTGGAGTATGCGCCAAATGTGCGCATAGTAAAGCTCATGTGCACCGGGAAAGTGGACACTCTCCACCTGCTCAAGTCCTTTGAGGACGGGGCCGATGTTGTCTTCGTCGCTGGCTGTGAGGAGGGCGATTGTCATTTCTTGGAAGGAAATCTGAGAGCGAAAAAGATGGTTCAGCAAGCCAAGAAACTTTTGGAAGAGATAGGAATAGAACCTGAGCGTCTAGAGATGTTCCATATTGGGGCCTCCGATGCACCGGCATTTGTGGCTGCCTGCAATGAAATGATGGAAAGGGCAAAGCGCTTGGGTCCCAATCCTTTAAAGAGGAGAGTATTGGTATGATAGTTGCCGAAAGAAAACCGTTTGAGGAGATAAAGGAAAGAGTTAAGGACTACAAGAAGTTGCTTATCCTGGGCTGCGGTACCTGTGTCAGCGTCTGCCATGCCGGGGGTGAGAAAGAGGTAGGACTGCTGGCGACCGAGCTCAGGATGGCTAATAAACTAGATGGCAAGGAGGTTGAGATTGGAGAAGCCACTATCGAGCGCCAGTGCGACCAGGAGTACATCGAGCCAATAGTAGAGAAGGCTAAGGATTATGATGCTGTCCTCTCCATGGCCTGCGGTGCCGGGGTACAGTTTGTTGCTGAAATGCTGGAGTCAATGCTGGTAATTCCGGCATTAAACACTCGCTTTATCGGAGTAGCGGCTGAGGAAGGTATCTTTGCTGAGAAGTGCCGTGCCTGCGGCAACTGCCTGCTTGCTGATTACGGGGGCATCTGTCCCATTACCATGTGTGCCAAGAGCTTGGTTAACGGTCCTTGCGGTGGATACAAAGACGGCAAGTGTGAGACAAGCAGTGAGCGGAATTGCGCCTGGATAATGATATATGAGCGTCTAGTCAAACAGAACAGGCTGGACAAAATGCGCGAGATATCCGCCTTTAAGGACTACAGCACCCAAAGCCACCCGGCACGACAGGTAAATGAAGCTTACACGAAAGCAGAAA
>SOJB01000105.1 GCA_004376695.1 Dehalococcoidia bacterium
CATCGCAGAGGTCACTGGTTCAAGTCCAGTACTGCCCATTTTTCGACGTTTCTTGGTGGTCGTATACTTGATTTCCAGGTCGGCAATAGGAATGTGATGAAACGAAAAGAAAGGGATGAGCAACTAGAACGAATGCATCACTCCGCAGCTCATATCATGGCTGAGGCCGTACAATGTGTTTTCCCCGAGGCGAAATTTGGCATTGGACCGACAATTGAGAATGGCTTTTACTATGACTTCGAGCTGCCGCGCCCATTAACTCCGGAAGACTTGCCCGTGATCGAGAGCAAGATGAGGGAAATTATCAATCAGAATGCGCCGTTTGTTACACAAGAAATAGACAAGGATGAAGCGCGTGGGCTGTTTGCTACCCAGCCCTATAAACTGGAGCTTATCAATGAGATTCCCGATGCTAGTGTAACTATCTATAAGCAGGCATCTTTCACCGATCTATGTCGTGGCCCCCATCTAGGGTCTACTGGCGAGGTAAAGGAGTTTAAGCTTACTCATATAGCCGGAGCATACTGGAGGGGCGATGAAAAGCAACCCATGCTGCAACGAATCTACGGGGTGGCTTTTGGAAGCCGACAGGAACTTGAGGAGTATCTATCGCGTCAAGCCGAAGCTGCCAAGCGAGACCATAGGAAACTGGGCAAAGAACTTGACCTCTTCAGTACTCACGAGGAAATTGGTCCTGGCTTGATTTGCTGGCACCCCAAAGGTGCTTTGATTCGACAAGTCATCGAGGATTTCTGGAAGGAAGAGCACGCAAGGCGAGGCTATGACATCGTTTACACTCCCCACATTGCCAAGCTAGATTCGTGGAAGACTAGCGGGCATTGGGAGTTCTATCGGGACTACCTGTTCTCGCCGATGGAAATTGAAGGACAGCAGTATATATTAAGGCCCGTGAATTGCGTGGGGCATATTTTGATCTACAAAAGTAGATTACGCAGTTATCGCAATTTGCCTTTGAGATATGCCGAATTAGGCACAGTATACAGGTATGAGCAGACCGGTGTATTACATGGACTTGCCAGGGTCAGGGGATTCACTCAAGATGATGCTCACATTTTTTGCCGGTCTGATCAGATTGAAGAGGAGCTACTAGGAGTTCTGAACCTTGTGCAGTTCATGATGTCTAGCTTTGGGTTCAGTGAATACAAGTTGCTGCTATCAACTCGCCCTGAGAAATATGCCGGCACGGTTCCAATGTGGGAGGAAGCCACCGAATCTTTGAGACGCGCTCTGGAGAAACTTGACTTGCAGTATGAGGTGGACCCTGGTGAGGGGGCTTTCTACGGACCCAAGATCGATATTAAGCTCAAGGACGCTTTGGGGCATGTTTGGCAAGGTCCTACTATCCAGGTCGATTTCAATTTGCCACAACGCTTTGATGTCTGTTATATTGGTGAGGATGGCTTGGAGCATAACGTGACGATGATACATCGCACAGTTCTAGGTGCCTTGGAGAGGTTTTTGGCTTGTCTTATAGAGCACTATGGTGGTGCCTTCCCGGTATGGTTATCGCCGGTTCAGGCAGCGATAATCCCCATAGCAGATCGCCATGTCGGCTATGCACATAGGATAGAGGGCGATTTCAAGAATGATGGTATCCGAGTGCGGGTTGATGACCGCTCTGAGAGGATGAACTTGAAAATAAGAGAAGCCCAGCTGGAGAAAGTCCCGTACATGCTGATAGTTGGTGATAAGGAAATGGCCTCATCCAGTGCATCGCTTCGCTTAAGGAGCGGCCAAGATCTAGGTTTAGAAACTGTGGCAGAGGTTAAGAGTAAAATAAGATCGGCTATAGAGGCTAAATCTTAAGAACTGTTCCGGGGGTAGAAGGAGCATAGTTAGACAAGTACCAACTAACAGGAGAATCAGAGCCAGGGAAGTCCGTCTCATAGGAGAGGACGGGAAACAACTTGGTGTCGTATCTCTGCAGAAGGCGTTGCAAGCCGCTGAGGAAAGCGGTCTCGATCTGGTGCAGGTAGCAACGACTAGTCCGCCAGTATGCCGGATTCTTGATTACGGTAAGTATAAGTATGAGCAAACCAAGAAGGAGCGCAAGGCTAAGAGGGGCCGGAGAGTCGGCTTGTTGAAGGAGGTTCGTCTAAGACCTAAGATAGAGGAACATGATTTGCAGGCAAAAATCAGGACCACGAAGAAGCTGTTGGAGGAGGGCAACAAAGTAAGGTTACTGCTAAGATTCAGAGGACGTGAAGTTATCTATCCTGAACTGGGGTGGAAGGTGCTGCGTGGAGTTGCTGAAGCCTCCAAGGAAATAGCTGTGATCAGTAGCTCCACCAATGAGCAGAGGAGTATAGCCTTGGTCCTGGCCCCGGTTTCTCCCAAGAAGACGAAGGAGATAGAAACAGATGCCGAAACTCAAGACACATAAGGGGGCAGCCAGGCGCTTTCATGTAACAGGTAGCGGCAAGCTGATGCGTACCAAATGCGGCAAGAGCCACTTGAGACGGAAGAAGCCTTCTAGAACGAAACGCCTGTATGACGAGAAGATCCCAGTATCCTCGGTAGATAGGAAGAGGATAGGAAGGCTTCTGCCCTACAAATAGCAGTGGTGTAAAGGAAGCAAGTAGACATGGTCATTCTAGTTCCCATTTTCGGCATAGTCTTCGGCTGCGGGATAGCTTTGCTGGCAATCTGGACTGAATACAGTAGAGACAGGGCTCTAATTGAGAAAGGGCTGTATCGGTCGAAACAGCCGGATCCGCCAGGCCCTCCTGGTCTGGGGTTGTTGGCTGTCGGCTCTGTAGTGGCTGGAATAGGGGTAGCGCTCCTTGTTGGCACTGTCATCTTCCAGATGGGAAGACAGACCGGCATGCCAGGGCTCATTTTTCTGTGTATTGGCATCGCGCTGGTAGCAGTTCATTTTGTTGCCAGACAGAAAAGGATATCGCCTAGAGACTAAAGGAGGAATCTTGCCAAGAGCTAGGAGCGGGAAAGTCACTCACAGACGGCATAAGAAGGTGCTTGAGCTAACCAAGGGACATCGAGCAGCCAGACATAAGCTTTATAGGACAGCTCATGAGTCCATGCTTCATGCCATGGATTACTCCTACCGTCATCGTCGTCAACGGAAAGGCGACTTCAGAGCGCTATGGATTGTCCGTATCAATGCTGCGGCGCGAGCCAGGGGGCTTACTTACAGCCAGTTTATGGCAAAACTGAGAAGGTCAGACATAGAGATCAACCGCAAGATGCTAGCTGAGATGGCACTTAGAGACCCTGACGGTTTTGCCGCGTTAGTAGCCTCCGTGCCTGAGACCACCCCATCTCACTTGCAGTGACACTATGCCCGGGGATTCCGGGGTTTTGAACAGCGCTAGCACCACTTGGCATTCAATGCTAGATCGACTCAAAGCTCTTCATGCACAGGCTCTCGATGAGCTAAGCAAGGTTGACAGCCTTCGAGAGCTGGAGTTGTGGCGCGTTTGTCACCTGGGTAAGAAAAGCACTCTGACCCGAATCCTGCGTTCTCTGGCTACCTTGCCCGCTGAAGAACGACCTGGGATGGGCACCCGAGCTAACGAAATCAAGAGAGCGCTAGAGTCAAGTCTGACCGAGAAGGAAGAATCACTGCAGCGAGCCTCTTTGGCCTCTCCTTTGGAGTCCCAGCGACTGGATGTCACCCTGCCCGGTCGGCCCTTCGCCACAGGTCGTCTTCACCCCACGACCAAAATACTTGACGAAATCTGCGATGTGTTCAGAAACATGGGCTTCCAGACGATCGAAGGACCTGAGGTGGAGTGGGATTACTACAACTTCGAAGCCTTGAACATCCCCCAGCATCATCCGGCGCGAGACATGTTTGCTACGCTGTGGATAGATACAGGTATTGGAGGCAAAGCCAGACTCTTGCGTACGCATACTTCTCCCATGCAGATAAGGTTTATGGAGAGAGAACGTCCGCCGGTCAGGATTATAGCGCCGGGGCGAGTTTATAGATATGAAGCGACTGATGCTACTCACGAGTCGATATATCATAACGTTGAAGGTCTGGCCGTGGACAAGAACATCACCATGGCTGATTTGAAAGGCGTTCTGTTCCAATTCTGCCGCTGTCTCTTTGGAGAGGACAGGAAGGTGCGTTTCCGTTGTGACTACTTCCCTTTTGTGGAGCCTGGGGTGGAGGTAGCGATTGGATGTTCGGTTTGCGATGGTGTTGGGTGCCGATTGTGTGGTTATAGCGGCTGGATAGAAGCACTGGGTGCCGGGATGGTGCATCCGGACGTCCTGGCGCGAGTCGGTATTGAGCCTGAGGTGTACACCGGCTTTGCCTTCGGCGTGGGAGTTGAGCGCATGTCTATGCTGCGATATGGCGTTGATGACATCCGCCTCTTCTATGGCAACGACCTCAGGTTTCTGGAGCAGTTCTAGGCTTTAGGTGACAACATGAAGGTTTCACTCAGATGGCTCGCTGATTATGTTGACATAAAGCTCACCCCCCGAGAACTAGCCGAGAGACTCACCATGGCTGGCCTGGAAGTCAACGGCATACAAACTGTGGGTGACACCTGGGAGAACGTGGTTGTAGGGGAAGTGGCAGCTGTAAATCGTCATCCTCAGGCTGACCGTCTTACGCTGGTCACAGTTGACCTTGGCGTTGAGCGGATCACCGTCGTTTGTGGTGCCCCCAATGTCGGATCCGGTCAGAGGGTGGCTTTTGCCCGCATAGGAGCGCGACTGATAAACGGTCATACTGCAGAAGCCATGTCTCTGAAGCCGGCTAAGATCCGCGGGGTCGTTTCCGAGGGCATGGTCTGCTCGGAGAAGGAGCTGGGAATCTCTGATAATCACGAGGAGATCCTGGTATTGCCATCGGAGGCGCCCATAGGTATGGCTCTCGGTGCCTATCTAGGTGACACGGTTCTTGATTTAGGCATAACACCTAACCGTCCCGATTGCTTATCTGTGACTGGCATTGCCCGGGAGATTGCTGCTTTAACTGGGGAACCGCTCCGTTTGCCCCAGATTGCCTACGAGGAATCAGAGGACTTGATAAACTCGTTTGTCTCCGTTGACATCACCGAACCCGACCTATGCCCCAGATACTGCGCCAGTTTGATTACCGGAATCAAGGTGGCTCCCTCCCCGACCTGGTTGCAGCGACGCCTGAATAGCTACGGCATGCGTCCCATTAACAACGTTGTTGATGTTACAAATTACGTGATGCTGGAGTACGGTCAGCCTCTTCATGGTTTTGATTACCACAAGCTGAAGGGCCGACAGATCATTGTTCGCAGAGCTGAGCACGGTGAAACCATTACTGCCATTGATGGAACAGTGCGTCGTCTCAATCCAGATTTGCTGGTCATAGCAGATAAAGAAGAGACCATCGCCGTCGCCGGTATCATGGGTTGCATGGATTCCGAAGTGACGCAGGAAACCGAAGCTGTCCTCCTAGAGTCGGCGAATTTCAACCAGGTTGCCGTTCGTCGAGGCTGTGGTTATCTCCAGTTCCAGAGTGAGGCTTCGATTCGTTTTGACAAAGGGCTTAATAGTGAGCTTCCGCTAACACCCTTGAAACGTGCCACTCAACTGCTGCTGGAGCTGGCCGGTGGTAGAGCAGCCGAGGGCGTGATTGATGTCTACCCTGGGAAAGCGAAACCAAGGCCTATATTGTTCCCTACCCGGGAGGTGGAGCGTCTTACAGGGCTGGAGGCCGATACCGGTGAGATGCTTAGGGTGCTGAGATCATTGGGCTTCGGATGCCGGACGAACGATTCAGGTTCTCAGATTTCTGTGTCGGTGCCTTACTGGCGTAGCGACATTCGGTGCTCTGCTGACCTCGTGGAGGAGATAGTTCGCATAATCGGTTATGAAAGGATCCCTGTCACCAGGCTCAGTTCGTCCTTGCCTCTGCAGAGGACGGAGCTTTCATCGCCAGTGCAGCTAAGCAATCTCAAGAAGCAATTGCGCGGTATCCTGACTGGCTTTGGCTTTCAAGAGATTCTGACTTATTCTCTAGTCAGCCTGGCAAAGCTAGAGAAGCTGTCCCCCAAGCTTGAGTTGGAAACCCCACCCTTAAAGGTCGCTAACCCCATGACGAAGGAACAGGAATACTTGCGTACCAGCCTACGGGCAGGCATTCTGGCCACGTTGGCTCACAACCAGAAGTTCGAGTCAGCAGGCATAAGGCTCTTTGAAATCGGTAAGGTGTTCCTAATGAAAGGCAAGGATCTACCGGAAGAAAGAGAGATGCTCTGTGCTGTGCTCAGCGGCTCGCGATTGGAATTGTCTTGGCATACCCGTAAGAAGATGCTCGATTTCTTCGATGCTAAGGGTGTGGCGGAGAGTCTCTTGAACCAGTCGGGCCTGGAAGAGCGTTTTGACACTAGTGATGACACGACTCTGTTCCCGGGAAGAGGAGCTGACATAATCGTTGCCGAGGACAAAGTAGGCATAGTAGGCGAGCTACATCCGGAAGTAGCACAGGCCTTTGAGCTCTCCGGTAGCGCCTACCTTATAGAAGTTGACCTGGAGAAGCTGTTGACACAGGTACGCGGAACTAAGAAGCACCGCTCGATTCCGCGGTTTCCCAGCATAACCCGCGACATCGCTTTAGTAGTAGATGAGCCAGTGACCTATCGAAGTGTGGAGAATACAATCCGAAGCTTTCCGTTGGTGACACAGGTGACTCTCTTTGATCTTTATCGAGGGGAGCAGATATCCAGTGGCAAGAAATCCTTTGCCATCAGGATTATCTACCAATCACTCAGTCGTACCTTGACCGATGAGGAAGTAGATCGGACTCAACGGCAGATGCTCGATATGCTGCAACGAGAACTCGGCGCTTTCTTACGGCAGTGAGTTGGTCAAGAGAAGGCAAGAAGTCCGCATCTATATCTGGTCGTGACTTGCCTTATCTCTGGAACAATCTGACATACATGGGTGCCCGATCGCAGTAGCGAGCCGGCTCGATTAAGGTTGCGTCTTCATGGTTTCGTCTAGAAGCTTCTTCACCCGTACTGCCAGATCATCTAAAGGCAGGAGCTGGGCTTCCTTCTCCGTGCGCCACTTTGCCTCTGCGCTCTGGCTCTGTAAGGTGCGTGGAGACAAGGTCAATCGCAGCGGTATGCCCAGAAGGTCAGCATCGTTGAATTTAACGCCAGGGGAGTCGTCACGGTCATCGAAAAGCACTTCAATGCCTTCTTTCTGCAGTTGTTCATAGGTCTTTTCTGCCGTAGAGAGAACCGCAGACTTGTCCAGATGCAGAGGACAAAGATGGACCTGGTAAGGAGCTATAGAGAGCGGCCAGATGATGCCCTTGTCATCGTGGCCTCGTTCCACTATGGCGGCAAGCAATCGCCCCAGTCCGATGCCATATGAACCCATGACAATGGGCCGCGATCTACCATCATTGTCTAAGAAGGATGCTCCGAACCTCTCACTGATGAAAGTGCCCAGCTTAAATACATGCCCCACTTCAATGCCCCGAACTGAGGACAATTCACCTCGACACCTGGGACACCTGTCTCCGGGCTGCGCCAGGGCAGTATCAGCTATGAGGTTAACTCGGAAGTCTCTCGGATAATTGACATTCCTGAAGTGATACCCCGGCTTGTTAGCGCCGGCAATGAAGTTGGAGCCCAAGGTAATGGAATCATCGGCCACGACCTGGACTCCCTTTAGACCTATGGGTGAGGCAAAACCAGCTACCAGGCCAATTTCGTTCACCTCGCTTTCTGTGGCTAAGCGAAGCTCAGAGCACTTCAGGGCGTTTCTTAGTTTTGTTTCGTTGACCTCCAGATCGCCGCGAATGATAACGAAGACGAATTCCCCATCGGCAAGATAAAACACCGCCTTGATGGCTTGGCTTGTCGGGACACCGACAAAAGCAGCCACCTCCTCTATGGTTTTCGCTCCCGGCGTGGCTATCTCTTCCAAAGGAAGGAGATTCTTCGCCTCCCCTTTGCTATGCTCTGAGCTTTGGCCCACCGGAATGACATCCTCGGTTGTTTTAGCAGATTTAGCCTTGTCGACATTTGCTGCATAGCCACAAGCGGAGCAAGAGATAATTTCGTCTTCGCCAGTCTCAGTAACAAGCATGAACTCATGCGATTCCTTGCCTCCTATGGCACCACTGTCAGCCTCTATCATCAATGTCGGCAAGCCAACGCGGGCATAGATATTCCTGTAAGCCTGGCTCGTCTTCCGGTAGCTTTCGTCCAGACCAGCCTCGTCGGCATCGAAGCTATAGAGGTCTTTCATAATGAACTCGCGCACCCTCAACAAGCCCCCGCGAGGTCGGGGCTCGTCGCGAAGCTTGGTCTGTATCTGATAGAGGAGTAGAGGAAGATCCCGGTAGCTTTGAACGTAGCGGCGGATGAGGTCGGCAATGACTTCTTCGTGAGTGGGTCCCAGAGCGAGTGTACGCTCCTTGCGGTCGGTCAAGGTGAATAAGGATTCACCGAAGGAAACGTCGCGACCTGACTGCTGCCAAAACTCAAAAGGCTGTAACACAGGCAACAGCAATTCCTGCCCGCCAGCCTTATCCATTTCCTCTCTGATTATGTTCTCGATCTTCCTGAGCACCCGCCAGCCCAGGGGCAGATAGGAGTAGATTCCGGCAGCTTCCTGAGCAATCATGCCCGCTCGAAGCAGTAGCTGATGGCTTATGCTCTCTGCATCCGCCGGCGCCTGCCGTAATGTCTTTCCGAAAAGGCTAGATAAACGCATCTCTATTCAGAAAGTGTCCCCGTGCTTAAGCAATCAATCGAAACTGAATGGCGGGTATTTGTCCGTTAGCAGACCATTGTATCCCATGACCCTTGTAGACCAGCGAAGGTAGCCACTGACAAAGTCGAATGCCCACCTGGGGTATCTCCCAGTGAACAGAATGGCCCACCATGAAATGAACACGACTACTCCCGCAGCAATACCGAGGAAGTACAAACATATCGAGTGAGGTATGACCATGAAGATCCTGAAAAAGGTAGTTAGCCGCGAAAGCCTTTCTGTGTATTCAACGCCTACGGTTACCGGATATTCTTTCATCTCGTTTTCTCCTTCTATAGTCTGTTTAGAACGACCGTGAAGTGGGCCACTGTTTGTGCCCCATCTGAGAACTCAGTCAATCTCTGTCACCTCTGCCATCAGGGCCTCCAAGAAATCCTTTTCGTCTACAGTACGGATGATTCTTCCCTGCCTAAATATAGCACCTTTGCCCTTGCCGCAGGCAATGCCCACATCGGCGTCTCTGGCTTCGCCGGGACCATTAACCACGCAGCCCATGACGGCCACTTTGACAGGCTTGCTTATCTCCTCCAGGCGTTTGCTTACGGCTTCAGCGAGTCCGATGATATCAACTTCGGCCCGGCCGCAGGAAGGGCAACTCACCATGGTTGGACCTCGCTCACGGAGGCCCAGGCTCTTCAGGATTTCGTAGGCAACGAATACCTCCTCACAGGGATGGGCGCTGAGGGAAATGCGTATGGTATCCCCAATCCCCTGATAGAGGAGTATGCCAATGCCTACGGCGCTCCGTATCGCCCCGGCCCTGGGAAGCCCGGCCTCGGTGATGCCCAGGTGCAGAGGATAGGGTATCCTGTCGGCGATCACTTCATAAGCTTGAATGGTAGAAGGAACATCAAAGGCTTTGAGGGAGACTTTGATCAGATTGAAATCCAAACCTTCCATAAGCTTTATCTGCTCCAATGCCATGTTGACCATGCGCTCAACCGGTGGAGCATCAGGCTGAAAACTGGCAGGCAGACTGCCGGCATTCACCCCGATACGGATGGGCACCTCCCTTTCCTTGGCAGCAGCTACCACCCTGGAGACCTGTTCCTCGTCGCCTATGTTGCCGGGATTGAGGCGGAGCCCATCGACACCCGATTGTAGCGCAGCCAAAGCCAGGCGATAGTCGAAATGTATGTCAGCAATCAGAGGTAAGGACACACTCCTCTTTATGGCTGCCAGGCTTTCCGTCGCTTCCCTGTCGGGGACCGCCACCCGCACTACCTCACAGCCGCAGTCTTCCAGCTGCTCAATCTGGGCTATGGTGGCAGGAACATCCCGGGTGTCGGTCTTGGTCATGGACTGCACTGCGATGGGAGCATCGCCACCGATCCATATTTTGCCGACCCTTACAGGGACTGAGGTTCGACGCGTCATAATCCAAAACCTCTGCCGCCGACCAGACGTAGAATGTCGCTAAGGGTCACCAAAACCACAAGTGCAATCAGAAAAGCAGTGCCGATGGTGTAGGCTAAGCGCACTGCCCGGCGGGAAAGACGTTTCCCACGCCTGACTCCTTCGATAAGTGCCACCAGCATGCCTCCTCCATCCAAGGGTGGGATTGGGAGTAGATTGAATATGCCGATGCCCAGGCTAATTATACCGGCCATATATAGTATGGTGCTGAAGCCAAAGGAGTGCACTGCCTCCACCGTCAACTGAGCGGCGCCTATCGGTCCCACCAGCGCCGTATCGGGAGACTCTCTAATCAGAGGGATAGCCTCTATTATCAGTGCTGGCATATGGATGATATAGCTTGCTCCGAGATAAGCGGCCCTCCACACGGGAAGTCGGTCCTGTTCGATATCGGCCCCAGGTACCCATCGCAGCTCTACACCGGGCAGGGTCCCGTTGTTGGTATTGGCGAGGGAGGTTGATATCACCTTCCCGCCCCGGAGCAAGACCAACTCCATTTCTTCGCCTCTCTCGACAGAAGCCAGTGCATCGGATATGCTCTCATTATTGTATACAGCCCATCTATTGATGCTTATTATGGTATCCCCGGGTCTCATGTCGGCTTCAAAAGCGGGCGAGCCTTCCTCCACTTGAGTAACCATATTCCAGCAAAGCACAACCCCGATTATTCGTCGCTGTAATTCCGGGTCGAATGTCGGCCTCAACCTCGTCTCCATTTCCTGCCCATCCCTTTGCAGAAGAAGGGTTGTATCTGCCCCTTCTTCGACTGCATTCACTATATCCCGTATATCTTCCCACCTATGAACAGGTTGTCCCTCTATCTTGCGGATTATATCCCCGGCCTGTATGCCCGCTTCTTCGGCAGGCGAATTCTCTCCCACGGAGTGCACCATGAGTCCATCGCCGGCAACCGTGCTGACCGGTAGCGATAGGAAGGCACTGAGGAGCACAAAGGCCAGAAGGATATTGACCAGCGGACCGGCGACATAGATTCCCAACCTGGTCCATGGACCTTTGCCGGCCAAGCTTCTCGGTACTGTGGGGTCATCTTCCCCGGCAGCCTTGACAAAGGCTCCGAACGGTATGGCATTGACGGAGTAGATGGTCTCGCCTCGCTTGATGCCAAACAGCCGCGGGGGAAGCCCTATGCCGAATTCTTCCACCTTAACGCCTGTGCGCCGGGCAGCGATGAAGTGCCCCAATTCGTGAAGACAGATAGCCACGAAGAGGGCCGCGATGAAAGCAACGATGACGATAGCAATACTCATCGCCTATCTCCCTCTCCCGAGGTCACTCGGTTGCTCAGCCTCCTCCGGATGACCAGGCGAAGAGCGCATGGCGCACTCCCTCGCCCATGTGTCAGCAGCCATTATTTCCTCCAGGGACGGTCGAGCGGTGTTTCGATGTCGCTCAAGTGTTTCTTGCACAATCCTGGCTATACCGGTGAAACTGATCCTATGACTTAGGAAAAGCTCCACAGCTACTTCGTCCGCAGCGCACAGCACTGCCGGATAAGTACCTCCTGATTTGCCCGCATCCACTGCCGATTTAAGACAGGGGAATCTACCATAGTCCACGGGCTCGAAGTTCAGAGCCTGGATTTTGCTCCAATCGAGGCGGGGCAGTTCTGAGTTGGGCCACCTCCGGGGATACGAAAGGGCATATTGGATGGGCAACCTCATGTCAGGCGAGCCAAGCTGGGCTTTCAAGGAACCGTCCACAAACTCCACCATGGAATGAACGATGGACTGGGGATGGATCAGTATTCCAATACTATCAAAGGTGAAAGAGAAAAGCCAATGAGCCTCGATGACCTCTAACCCCTTGTTCATAAGCGTTGCTGAATCTACGGTCACCTTCCTTCCCATTTTCCATACCGGATGACGAAGAGCCTGCTCGGGAGTGACCTCAGCTAACTGTGATTGTGAATAACGGTAGAAAGGCCCGCCAGAGGCAGTCAGCAGAAGCCGTTGCGCCTTATCCTCCTCTCCCTGCAAGCATTGCCAGACAGCGCTGTGCTCACTGTCAATAGGCAGGATTCGAACTCCATGGCAGCTGGCTTCTCGAACAACGATCTCGCCGGCCATCACCAATACCTCTTTGCTAGCCAGGGCGACGGTTTTGCCTGCCTTTATGGCTGCCAGAGTTGGGCTTAGCCCTGCCTTACCTGAAGTGGCCACAATCACGAAATCGACTTCAGGATGGCTAGCTATTTCTTCCATAGACAAGAACTCGCCCCTGTAATCGATGTCGGGCTTGGCCGACGAACAGAACGCTTTGGGCCGGAACTCCCTGATCTGCCTTTCCAGAAGCTTAAGATTCTTGTCTCCTGCCAGAGCCACCACCTGTAGCTGATCAGGCAAGGCACGGATGATATCCAGAGCCTGTTGTCCTATGGAGCCTGTTGAGCCCAGGATAGCTATTCTCTTCATGCCATCCATACTACGTAGTAGTATACCACTGCCCCGACAAAGATGATGCTATCGAAGCGGTCAAGGACACCACCGTGTCCCGGTAGGAGATTGCCTGATTCCTTCACTCGCATACTGCGCTTGAGTAGAGATTCGACCAGATCGCCGAGTTGAGCGAAGAGGCTGACAAGGAAGCCAAGGGCGATGATGTGCCAGTATCGGAAAGCGAAAGGGGAAATCAGATCGAGGACTATCGCTATTACAATGGCGCCCAGAACGGAGCATATCAAGCCCCCCATCGCCCCTTCCCAAGTCTTGGCTGGGCTTATGGCCGGGGCCAGCTTGTGTCTCCCTCCTGCTCTTCCAATAAAAAAGGCGCCAGTATCGTTGGCAAATATAGTGAGCATGGCCAGGTAAACCCAATTCCGTCCATCCTCCAGACCGCGCAAATTCAGCCAGTAGCTGAGCATCCAACCTACATAGAGGGCACCCACTATTGTCCATGCCCAGTTGCCAAATGCCCTTTCTCTTGATGGGCGGCGTAATAGCCAAATCAGGGAAATCAGCATGGTGGCGGTAATAACCAAGGGCAGAGCATCGAAACTCCTGTGATGATAATGAGGGCTCAAGACGAGCGCCAGTGCCCATAGCAGACCCAGGTAAAGCAGAGGCTCTCTCCTGTCGAGGTCGGCCATGCGGTAGAACTCGTACGTGCCGGCCAATGCCGCTGCGGCTATGAGGAGACTGAACCAGGGATCACCAAACCATATGGCAAGTATGACGAGGGGCACGCCCACAACGGCGGTAATGACTCTGTGCTTCAGCATTGCTCCATTGTAACAGCTTCTGAGAGGCTGCGGACTGGCAAGGTCTGTGATATTCCGTCAGTGGTTGCCACGAGATGACAATGCCGCGACCGGAGAAGGACCACGCGCGAGAACACTGGCAGTGACGATCAGCATATTCTAGATACCGGCGGTTGATCCACCAGGTACTTCCCTGAAGACTTCCCTAGCCGCAAGCCCGATGGCGATAGCAAACACTGCAAGCATGATTATTGCTAATGTCCAGGGGAAACCTCCAACGGGCCTGGTAATCGCCACCATCGGTCCGTTTACAATCCCCATCCCAATCAGCGTAGTCCACCAGGCCCACCTTTCAGCTTTTCTCAAACCGTAATAGATGATAGCTATCAGCAATACCCCCACGCTAATAAAGAGCGTCCCGGCAAGTCTGATGAAACCTGTTGCCAGGGCTGCCAAGCTGGGATTGTCGCCGATAGCCTCCATGGCCGCATCACCGATGAACTCTATGTGGTACGGCATCAGTGTTCCTCTGCCCACATAAACAATGCCGATGACGAGTGAAGATAGTGCCACAATAATAAGGATTATCGAAGCCGCTTTTAGCATGGTCAACCTCCTAGTATTATATGTTTGGAAGAGCGTTCAATTCCTTGACAGAAATGGATGCCCTGCGGTGATTGTCGTTTCTGGGTTAAGGTGGAGTAGCTCTGCTTCCTCCTTGCCGTGTTTCTGGCAGTTAGCGCGGACTGCTTCGTCGGAATGATGAAGGGCGCTATATTTCCCGTATCTCCCGTTCCTTGATTTCTCCTAGCTCGTTTACCCTCTCCACAAAAGCCTCTGTAAGCTGGTCGATTTTCTTAATGTTATTCTTCAGTTCGTCCTGCGATATTTGCTTGTCTTTCTCCATCTCTCTCAGTTTCTCGATGCCGTCTCTCCTTATGTTGCGCACGGCAATCCGTCGCTCCTCCACCCTCTTGGACACTAGCTTGACTAACTCGTTACGCCGTTCCTCACTGAGAGGTGGGATAACCACCCGAATGAGATTGCCATCATTTGCAGGGTTGAGACCGATGTTGGCTGCGAGAATAGCTCTCTCAATGCCACGTAACGATGTACGGTCCCAGGGTTGAATAACGATCAGATTCGCCTCAGGAGTGGACATAGTACCGAGTTGACTGAGAGGGACGGGTGAGCCATGATAGTCAACAACGATGTTGTCAAGCAAAGCTGGAGTAGCACGTCCGGCCCGGATGGTAGCTAGCTCTCTAGCTAACCCATCCATGGTCTTCTGCATCCTGTCGTTCAGTTCGGCGATTAACTCATCGGCCATAGCTCAGCGATCAACACCAAGCTCGAACCTGGCAAATCTGCGTACCTTTATATTCTCACCTACCTTGGCAATGGTTTCGGTAACAACGTCCCTCACGGTCCTGTCAGGATCCTTGATGAAGGGCTGGCTGAGAAGACAAACTGCCTGTGGGTTCGTGTCTGTTTCAAGTGGCATCTCCTCATCAGTGATAAACTGCGGGCACGTAGCAGCTACTTGCATAGCCAGGTTGCGAGCCAGTTCCTTGAACTCATCGGTGTGGGCCACGAAATCGGTTTCGCAGTTCAACTCCACTAATGCGCCAATGTTCCTGGTATGATGAATATAGGCTTCGATTATGCCCTGGGATGCAACTGCATCCTTCCTCTTCTCAGCAGTTGCCACCCCGCGCCGTTTCAAGAACTCGACTGCCTTCTCAATATCACCGCTTACCTCCAATAGAGCCTGATTGCAGTCAAGCACACCGGCATTAGTTCTGTCTCTTAACTCCTTTACTGATTGAATTGACGCTTTCATGTGGACGTGATCTCTCCTTCTTGTTTCTCTGGTTCAGCTGGCTCATCCGGCTCAAAGGTATAAGAACCCAGAGTGTCAATGCCCTCTTCTCGTTCTTCTTCAGTTGCCAGTTTGGCAACTCCCGTCTCTCCGGAAGACGCCTCAGCCTTTCCTTCGATTATAGCGTCAGCTATCTTGCTGCAAATCAGTCTAATGGCTTTGACAGCGTCGTCATTGGCGGGAATAGGATGGTCGATACCGTCGGGATTGCAGTTAGTATCCACAATAGCGATTACCGGTATGCCCAGCTTCAGTGCTTCAGTGAGGGCAATCTTATCCTTAATGGGATCAGCAATGAAGAGGGCGCTGGGAAGGGCAGTCATCTCCTTAAATCCGCCCATTTGGGTGTTCAGGTGGAAGATCTCTTTTTCTATCTTCACCCGTTCTTTTTTTGGCAGGACGTCGAGTTCCCCTTTGTCCCTTTGATTTTCCAAAGTAACCAAGTGATTGAGCCGAGCCTGTATCACGGCGAAGTTGGTTAACATACCGCCTAGCCACCTCTGATTGACATAGCTCATACCGCACCGTGCGGCCTCCTCTTCTATGGTCTGCTGAGCCTGTTTCTTAGTGCCGACAAGGAGAATGCTTTGCCCTCGAGCTACCAGGTCTTGAGCAAAAGCGCAGGCCCTTTCTAACATCGTGACTGTCTGCTCCAAATCGATGATGTGAATGCTATTGCGCTGGGTGAAGATGTATTTCTTTGCCTTGGGATTCCAGTAACTGGTGTGATGACCAAAGTGAGCACCCGCTTCCAGCAGTTGTTTCAATAAGACGCTATTTGTCATAGTTACAGTCTCAGCTGACGTTGACCAACAAAACTGGTATAATGTAACATGATTGACCTAGGTAATGCAACAAGCAATGCAAAAGCGGTTAGTCAACGGTCCGCTTTTCACGGTGTGTTCTTCGCTTCCTGTCATGCTGAGCCCCAGACCAAGGATCACACCTCTGATGGCAAGCCTTGCGAAGGGCAGGAGTCTCGCTCAGAGCAGGCTCTGGGGATAATGCATAGCTCAGGACGGTGTCGCAGAATCCCGTGCCGACGGAGCTTATCCGGGCTCCTCAGAATGACAGTAACAGATGCTCTCGATTGCCCGGAGCGGCCTTTCGGTTGACATGGAGTGTGCTCTTATCTATACTATTGAGCCGAAAAACTGGGTGAATGCTGCCCGAGTAGCGCAATGGTAGAGCAACCGACTTGTAATCGGTAGGTTGGTGGGTTCGAATCCCCTCTCGGGCTAGGTTTTTTGGAATGCTTTATGATAAGCTTATGTCAGGGAGGGGTGCCGGAGCGGTCAATCGGAGCAGACTGTAAATCTGCCGCCCATGCGGGCTACGTAGGTTCGAATCCTACTCCCTCCACTGTCGAGGAGAGGAGGCCCACATAGCTCAGTAGGTAGAGCACGTTCTTGGTAAGAACGGGGTCACCAGTTCGAATCTGGTTGTGGGCTTTGAGATAAAAGGAGGATAAGATGGCTAAGAAAGTATATGAGCGGACCAAACCGCATGTCAATGTGGGCACCATAGGACATGTTGACCATGGGAAAACCACGCTGACAGCATCTATCACACAGGTGTTATCCAAAACAGGCGGCACAGAGTTTATGAGCTTCGACTCGATAGATAACGCTCCCGAAGAGAAGGCGCGTGGGTTGACGATTGCCATTTCTCATATTGAGTATGAGACGGACAAGCGCCATTATTGTCATGTTGACTGTCCCGGGCATGCTGACTATATCAAGAACATGATAACCGGAGCCGCTCAGATGGACGGAGCTATCTTGGTGGTTGCTGCAGATGATGGTCCTATGCCTCAGACCAGGGAACACATTCTTCTGGCCAGGCAGGTGGAGGTTCCTCGCATGATAGTGGCTCTCAATAAGGTAGATTTGGTGGATGACCCTGAGTTGTTAGACTTGGTGGAGATGGAGGTTAGGGACATACTCAAGAAGTATGAGTTCCCCGGCGACGAAATCCCTGTTGTGAGGGTGAGCGCTATAAAGGCTCTGGAGTGCGGCTGCGGTAAGAGGGAGTGCGCCTGGTGCGGACGGATATGGAACTTGCTGGATGCCGTGGACGAGTATATCCCCCTACCGCGGAGAGATAGTGATAAACCTTTCCTGATGCCGATAGAGGACGTATTCAGCATCAAGGGACGAGGAACTGTACCTACAGGCAGGGTCGAACGCGGGAGAATCAAAGCTGGCGACGAAGCGGAGATAGTGGGGTTGACGGAGACAAGAAAGGTAGTGGCAATTAGCCTGGAGATGTTCCATAAGACCATGCAGGAAGCAGAGGCTGGCGACGCCGTTGGAGTGCTGTTGCGCGGCATAGACCGAGAGGAGATAGAGCGGGGGCAGGTACTGGCCAAACCGGGTACCGTTAAACCTCACACGGAAGCTGAGGCCGAAGTGTATATTCTGACCAAGGAAGAAGGCGGCAGGCACACGCCTTTCTTCACCGGATACAGGCCCCAGTTCTTCATCAGAACCCTGGATGTTACAGGAGAGGTAATCCTTCCTGAAGGCGTGGAGATGGCTATGCCTGGTGACAGCCTGACTCGCATGAAGATCAAGACCATGGTTCCCGTGGCTATGGAAGAAGGGTTACGGTTTGCCATCAGGGAGGGCGGTAGAACTGTAGGTGCTGGCGTCATTGACAAGATTATCGCATGAGCATGGTTAACCTGAATTCATGCGAGTTTGTGTATAGCCGTGGCTAAAAAGAAAGGCGATCTGCGCGTAATCATCCACTTGGCCTGCAGTCAGTGTCAGCGGAGAACATATACCACTGCGAAGAACAAGAAGAATGATCCGCAGCGGCTGGAGTTGAATAAGTATTGTCCACATTGTCGTGGCCACGCCATGCATCGAGAAGCAAAGTAACTCATGACAGGTCATGCCAGGAAAACTATAAGCACTAAGGCTGCCCCGGCCAAGAAATCGAGATTCACTTTCTTTGCTGAAGTAGTGGCCGAACTGCGAAAAGCCCACTGGCCAACAAGGCAGGAGGCCTTGCGGTTGAGCCTTATGGTGCTCCTCGTGTGCACTGTTTTGGGAGCCATTCTGGGTACTTTGGATCTTGCTTTTACGGAGCTGTTTTTCTTGCTCTTAGGTAGATAGTAGTCGATGGTTAACGGAGAATGGTACTTGTTATACGTCTCTTCAGGTCACGAGGAGCAGGCCAGAAGGAATCTAGAACAGCGCATTAAATATATGGATGTTGGCGACAAGGTATTCGATGTGGTGATACCAACAGCTAAGGAAATCGAGATCAAAGCTGGAAAGCGTCGTACGATAAGCAGGAAGGCTTTCCCAGGCTATATCATGGTGAATATGAAGTTGGATGAACATAGCTGGGACACAGTCCGCAATACGCCCGGCGTCGCTGGCTTTGTGAGCGCCGGTCTGAAGCCCGTTCCTTTACCTGAACAGGAGGCGAACGCCATCCTGCAACGTATGGAGGAAGCTCCAACCGAGGTCAAAATGACCTTCAAGGAAGGGGACAGTATACGCGTAACCAACGGGCCTTTCATTGACTTCATCGGCAAAGTTGAGCAAGTTAACCTCAACAAAGGTAAGGCAATAGTCTTACTATCGCTTTTCGGCCGAGAAACGCCTGTGGAATTGGATCTCCTGGGGGTAGAGAAGATATGACGTGTCTCGGGTAATAGCACGGAGCGCATTGGAAGAGAGAACCAGTAATGGCAAAGAAAGTCAAAGCAGTAGTTAAGCTTCAGATATCTGCGGGCAAAGCTACTCCAGCACCACCTGTGGGGCCTGCATTAGGGCCCTATGGTATCAATATTATGGCCTTCTGTAAGGACTACAATGAGCGAACTGGCTCTCAAGAGGGGTACATCATTCCTGCTGAGATAACGGTATATGAGGATCGCTCCTTCACCTTCGTAACCAAGATGCCACCTGTTTCTGACCTGCTGCGGCGTGCTTTGGGAGTGGAAAAGGGTAGCGGTAATCCGGGAAGCGAGAAAGTAGGCAAGCTAAGCAAAGATGCCGTTTATGAGATCGCCCGGAACAAGATGAAGGACCTCAACACAACCGATCTTGACAAGGCAGTAAGGATTGTTGCCGGCACGGCGCGCAGCATGGGAGTGGAAATTGAATAGGTTTGGGTTTCCCGTAATTCGTGGAATTTCGAGGTATACGTAAGTGGCAAAACACGGTAAGAAATATAAAGAGGCAAGCAAACTTGTAGACCAGGCGAAGGCATATTCTCCTGAGGAGGCGATCGTGTTGGCTAAGGAAGCTTCCTACGCCAAATTTGATGAGACGGTTGAACTCCATCTGAAGATGGGCGTCAATCCGCGCAGCGCTGATCAGCAGGTGCGCGGTGTGATTCAACTGCCTAATGGGTTGGGAAAAGAGATACGAATACTTGCCTTTACTCAGGGCGAGGGGCTAAAGCTGGCACAGGAAGCAGGGGCTGATTATGCCGGGGGGGACGAGCTTATCAAGCAGATCGAAGGGGGCTGGCTTGAGTTTGATGTGTCTATTGCCACTCCTGACATGATGTCCAAAGTAGCCAAACTCGGGCGTATTCTGGGGCGGCGGGGCTTGATGCCTAATCCCAAGTCCGGCACTGTGGTGCCACCTCAGGATCTGGCTAGAGTGGTGAATGAGGCTCGCAAGGGCAGAGCTGAGTTTCGTCTGGACAGAACAGCGATTATCCATTTGCCTATTGGCAAAGCAAGCTTTGATAAGGATAAGCTCCTGGAGAACCTGGCAGCGGCGGTTGAAGCCATTGTCAGAGCGAAGCCCAGTGGAGCCAAAGGGCAATACATACGAAGTGCATCACTGTCCACGAGTATGGGACCAGGATTCAAGCTGGACGTTTCATCTGTACTTGCTGCTGCGAGTGTTCCAGGCAGGTAACCCAATCCCAGTCCGCAGTCCCAGCATAAGTGAGAAACCTGTTCAGTTAGGCAGCGATTGACGACATAGAAACACACCGCTAATCCCCCTCCAGACTAGCTGGCCTCGTCCAATCTGGGTGAGCTTCTGCCGTCAGACTGGCGAGACACGGAACACAGTGACCATGAAAACTCTAGTAAGCTATGTCTCCGTGCATCACGGCAATACTGAAAAGGTCGCTACGGTGATAGCGAGCATTCTCGGTGCCGACATATTCCCGGTTAAGCAAGTGGATGCGGGCCTGCTTGAGCGGTATGACTTAGTCGGTTTTGGCTCAGGGGTTTATTTCGCCAAACATCATAAGACTCTGTTGGATTTCGTGGATGTGCTGCCCATGATGAACGGCAAGAGAGCGTTCGTTTTTTCGACCAGCGGACTGAGAAGAATGCGATTCGTGCATGATTTCAGTAAGCCTCTCAGAGCAAAGCTGCAGCACAAAGGGTTCGACATTGTGGGCGAATTCTCTTGCAGAGGATTTGACAGTTTCGGGGCAACCGTGATTGTTGGCGGAATAAACAAGGGCAGGCCCGATGCAGGAGACCTGAAACAGGCAGAAGACTTCGCTAGAGCTTTGCGGGACAAATGGCATTCCGGCTCCAATGTGAAGAATCACTGGCTATGAAAACGCCTCCGTAACGGAAGCAAACATGGCGACCGTTTCCCTTGTCTGCGGCCTTTGTGCCGGCTCTTTGTTAACGAAAGACCGGGACAGATGGCGTAGCAGGCTACCAGTGTCAGTCTATCTTCTTGAACATCTTGCCCCTGGCTCCACACACAGGACACGTATCAGGTGCTTCCTTTGCCGAGGTATAGCCGCAGACCGGACACACGTAGTAAGGATAGGTCTCCTGGGCAGCGCCCAGGTTATCAAGGAGTTTCTGGTAAAGCTGGGCGTGTATCTTCTCTACCTCATTGGCATAGTGGAATGTCCGTTCTCCTTCCCTATTCCCTTCAGCTCTGGCGTCCTTCAACATCTCAGGGTACATTTTCTTGAACTCATGGGTCTCGCCTGTTATGGCCTCCGAAAGGTTCTCTTTGGTACTCCTCATTCCCTTGAGCGCTTTGAGATGGTTGTGGGCATGAATCGTCTCGGCTTCGGCGACAGCCCTGAACAGCTTTGCTACCTGTGGGAAGCCCTCCTTATCAGCAGCAGTGGCAAAGGCGAGGTATCTGCGATTTGCCTGGGATTCTCCGGCGAAGGCGTCTCTTAGGTGCTCTTCAGTCTTCGACATTGCTACTTCTCCTCCCCTTGATACTTAGATTTGCTGGTTGGCCGGGTGCATTATACTATCATCAGGTGTCAGCTGTCAGTTCTCGGTGTGTGCAATTCCACTGAATTCCTGCAGCATGCATCAGGCTACCGCATGTCTCAAGCTATCGGGATGGCTCGAGGCGACGAGGTCGCTTGTTTGACGACGGTGATGTACCCGCCGGATTGTGTATTGGCCTTGTGCTCGATCTCAAGAGTGGGGTACTATTCTACTTGAGGACTTCGTGTGCCATACTAAAGTATGAACCTGAAGTCAAGCTCTTGCTAGGGGGTGAAAATGAAAGTAGCTAAAGTGGATGAAATGAAAGACCTGGACAAGCGCGCTACAGCGGAATTCGGAATCTCAGAAGACCTTTTGATGGAGAATGCCGGTCAGGCAGTGTACTTCGTCATGTTGCAGGAACTGGGAATAAGGAACAACAGGTTTGCTGTCCTCTGTGGCGGTGGCAACAATGGTGGAGATGGGTTGGTTGTTGCCCGGAAGATTCATTCTACCGGTGGGGAGGTTAAGGTTTTCCTTTTGGATGACGAAAGCAAGTTTAGAGGAGCGGCAAGAAAGAACTTCGAAATAGTATCCAAGATGCGAATAGAGATTTCTAAGGTTGATTCGGCTGACTCCATGATATCGGGAGTTCTTGATTCGGACGGCATTGTGGACGCCATGTTTGGCACAGGTCTCGTCAGGGAGGTTGGCGGGATGTACAGGGAGGCGATTCGACTGATAAACCAGAGTCAGGCAATGGTATTCAGCGTTGACATTCCGTCAGGCATTAATGGCGATACAGGGGAGATGATGGGTGCGGCGGTTAAGGCCGATTACACGGTGGCGTTCGGGCTTCCCAAGCGAGGACATCTGTTATATCCCGGCTATGACTGCTGCGGCAAGTTATACGTCTCGCATATATCTTTCCCGCCTGCACTATACACCTCCGACGCAATAAAGGTAGCAATCAATAATCCAGTAGAGCTTCCGGAAAGAGCCAGCAATACCCATAAGGGTAGCTATGGAAAAGCTCTCTTCATTGCCGGCTCCTCAAGTTATCTCGGTGCACCATACTTATCAGCGTTATCTTTCCTCAAGGCAGGAGGAGGGCTTTCCTACCTGGCAGCGCCGAAATCCATCTCGTCACTTCTGGCAAGCAAGGGATGTGACATTGTCGTTCTTCCCCAAGAAGAGACGCCTTCAGGAAGCATAGCGCTCAAGAATAGGGATGAACTTGTGGAGTTTTCGCGAACGGTGGACATAGTGGTCATTGGGCCCGGTCTCTCTTTGAACAACGAAGCGCAAGAACTGGTGCGGGAGCTAGTTCCCGGAATCGACAGGCCTCTACTTATAGACGGCGATGGAATCACCGCCATTGCTCAGGATTTGGGAAAGATCAGAGATAGGAAAGCGGCAACGATACTCACACCCCATCTAGGCGAGATGTCCAGAATAACAAACATGGACATAAGCGAGATAAATAGGAACAAGATAGATGTTCTACAACGCACGGCGAGAGAACTCAATGCCATGGTTATCTCAAAAGGAGCCCATTCGCTCATAGGCTATCCCGACGAAACTGTCTTCATCAACGTAAGTGGCAACCCCGGCATGGCGACGGCCGGGAGCGGGGATGTCCTTACCGGTACCATCGCTGCCATGTATGGTTTGGGCTTGTCTCTGAAGGATGCGGTGCGAATGGGCGTGTTCATCCACGGCTTCTCCGGCGATGTGGCTGCCGTAGATAAAGGTGAAGACGGGATGACGGCACGGGACATACTGCACGCTCTCCCGGAAACGATGAAGCTCTACAGGGAAAACTACGCCGAAATCTGTGAAAACCTCTATGAAAGCACTTTTGTGATATGAGGTGAAGAACTCCTGGAATATCCGAATCTGAGCGCACAATCCAGATTAAACGGCCTCCAAAAGGGAAGGGAGACGAAAGAATGAAGGCGATGGTACTCAAGGGAATCTCTTCGGCCGAAGAGAAACCTCTGGAGCTGGTGGATTTGCCCGAACCTGTTCCCGGGCGTGGTCAAATTCGGGTCCGGGTTTCTGCCTGCGGAGTCTGTCACACCGAGCTTGATGAAATCGAAGGTAGGGTTGCTCCCTCGAGATTCCCCCTGATTCTAGGTCATGAGATTATTGGCAGAGTGGAACGCTTGGGACCGGGCGCAAGCAAGTTCAAAAAGGGCGATAGAATAGGGATTGCCTGGATTAACTGGGCTTGTGGCCGTTGTTCCTTTTGTCTCAAAGGCGAGGAGAATCTCTGTGACACGGCAAAATGGACGGGGAAGGATGTCGATGGGGGCTACGCTCAATATACCGTGGTGTCCGAAGACTTCGCCTATCCCATTCCCGAGAGGTTCGCCGACCTGGAAGCCGCCCCCCTTTTGTGTGCCGGGGTGATTGGCTATCGAGCCTTAAGGCTCTCAGGTATGGAAGACCGCAGGATACTTGGACTCTACGGCTTTGGAGCCTCTGCCCACATCGTCATCCAGGTTGCTAAGTATAAATATCCCAACGGCAAGGTTTTCGTCTTTACCCGACCCAATCAGAAAGAACATCAGGATTCAGCCAGGAGATTGGGAGCAGACTGGATTGGCGCCACAGGCGATGCTCCGCCTGCGAAGCTCGATTGCGCCATTGACTTCACTCCAGTAGGTGAGCCGGTGCGCCAGGCTTTGAGGAATCTGCAGAAGGGGGGTAGGGTGGTCATAAATGCAATTAGGAAGACAGCGCCTATTCCAGAACTGGATTACACCGAGCACCTCTGGTATGAAAAGGAAGTGAAGAGTGTGGCCAATGTAACCAGAAGAGATGCTCAAGAATTCCTTCCCCTGGCTGCCCGAATTCCCATCGTGCCTCAAATCCAGGAATTCAGCCTGGAGGAAGCAAACAAAGCCTTAATCCGGCTCAAGGAGGGTACAATCCGTGGGGCAGCGGTTCTGAGAATCACCGAAAACCCCACAGTATGACCCCCTGCCTCAGCAGGTTTCAACCGGTGTATGACGCCGCCTCGATACGCTTTCTGAACGGCCATCCAGCGCCTAAGGGGCATAAAGAGCAAACATAGCTCGGGCGAAGCTATTATCCTTGACAGCGCAAGGGTGATGGTTATAATCTACGTGCAGGTCGAGGTAGGCAAGAAGATCGGTCGTCATTTGACAGTATCAGGGTGATGCGGCGATTACTACTGAGTAACAGAAGCTACCGGCGGTTTTATCAAGAAGTTGACATAAAACTTGAGACCCTGAGGGAACTTGTCGAGCTTGCGCGGCTGTCAGCATCGGCGATGAATCTACAACCGCTCAAATACATCCTTTCCTGCGAACCTCAGAAGAACTCGCTGATATTCGCGCATCTTGGCTGGGCCGGTTACCTCAAGGACTGGCCGGGTCCCTGTGAAGGGGAAAGACCGTCCGCGTACATCGTCATGCTCGGGGACACAGAGATCAGCCGGTCCTTCGGCTGCGACCACGGAATAGCCGCTCAGAGTATCCTGCTGGGGGCGGCTGAGAAAGGTTTAGGTGGCTGTATGATCGGCAATATACGAAAGGAGGAGCTCCGTAGAGCTTTGGAGATACCTCCGCGATATGAGATGCTTCTGGTTCTGGCGCTGGGCAAACCCAGGGAGACGGTAGTGATAGAGACAGTTGAGCCCGGCGGAGACATCAAATACTGGCGCGATAGTAACGGGGTGCACCACGTGCCCAAGCGACCTCTGACTGATCTGATTATCGGATAGGTATGTGCCGGGTTGTCATACCCTGCACGGCTGGCAGCGCTAACTGGACCGAAATCCTGTCTCTGCTCTCAGCAGTGTGCCACGCTTGTTTTCCTGAACTAAGCGTTTTGAACTATAATTGGCGCAACAGGGTAGCCAACAGCAACCATGGATGCTGACCCGGAGAGAACATGCCTCTGTTCCACTGGGGCGGCAACGCCAGGAACCGGGTGCTGCTGGAGGAGTTATCTATCTAACCGCGGCGGCTTAGCCTTACTTAACTGGCGAAGCCGCAGTTAGTGATCGCCGTGTAATAGTTGGCATCGTGAAGATAAGGCAATAGCATTATGCAGCGCTATTTTGTTTGGACGATTGGCTGCCAGATGAATCGGGCAGAATCCCAGCGAATAGCTGGCTACCTCGATTCTGCGGGCTATCAGGCGGCGACTGGTTTTTCTGATGCTGATCTGGTGATCCTCAACACCTGCGTTGTAAGGCAGAATGCCGAGAATAAGGTTCTGGGCACCCTGGGTCTGTTGAGAGGCCTGAGAGACAAACATCCTGATCTCCAGATACTTGTCACTGGGTGCTTCGTCGATTCCGACGGTCAAGACCTGAAGGGGCGGTTTCCCCAGATTGATTTCTCATTTAGGCCCGGGGATTATCCTCAGTTGATCGCGTGGTGTCAAGAGCAGGGCATGTTTATTGAGCAAGCGGTAAGTGCCCCCCGAGCCTTCTCGCCATGCGCTTTTGTCCCCATCATCGAGGGCTGCAATAATTTCTGCTCATACTGCATTGTTCCCTACCGGAGGGGAAATGAAGTGAGTCGCCCTCTGGATGAGGTAGTTTGTGAGATCAAGGAGCTGGTCAGGCGGGGAGCAAAGCAGGTGACGTTACTGGGACAGAACGTTGATTCCTACGGACACGATTTGTCCGGGCGTCCTGATCTGGCCAGTTTGCTGATCGAATTAGGCGGCATTGATGAACTTGCCAGGATTCGCTTTCTAACAAACCACCCCAAAGACATCAGCCTGAGACTCATTGAAACGGTAGCGTCTATCGGCAAGGTCTGTGAGCATCTGGAGCTGCCTGTTCAGGCCGGTAATGATGATATATTGAGGGCCATGAGGCGAGGATACACTGTGGAGCAATACAGAGAACTCATCCACACCATCCGCCGTAAGATCCCTCAAGTGTCACTTAGCACAGATGTAATCGTCGGCTTTCCCGGAGAAACAGAGGAGCAATTCGGACACACCTTTTCCCTGATCGAAGAACTAAGGTTCGACGTTGTTCATGTCGCAGCTTATTCTCCTCGCCCTGGCACCACTGCCTGGCGCGAACACCAGGATGACATTTCTTCGCAGGTGAAGAAGGAAAGGGTCAACAGGATTGAAGCGCTGCAAGCGGGCATAGCCAGCACCATGAACTCACAGCTGCACGGCAGACTGGTAGAGGTCCTGGTAGAGGGCAAGAGACGGGGGAAGTGGTTCGGCCGCACCAGAAGTGATAAACTGGTGTTCTTTGAGGACGCCCGTGACCGGCTGGGCCAATTGGCGACGGTCCAGGTTGAGAGAACCAGTCCCTGGTCACTGGGTGGCAAGGCCAGGTATTAATAACTCACAGAAGGAGGGTATATGGAAAGCTTACTGAGTTCATGGGGAATGATAATCGTTTTGGTGGGACTCTTTGCCCTGATGTATTTCCTCATGATCCGACCGAGACAGAAGCAACAAAGAGAACACGAAGAAATGGACAAGGAGCTGAGAGCGGGAGACAGGGTGATTACAACCGCCGGTATCTACGGGCAAATCGAGAGCCTTGCTGAGGAGACTGTGCTTTTGAAGCTGGAGTCAGGAGCAACGATGAGGGTTGCAAGAGCCAGCATAGTCGGCAAGCAAGGTGGCACCGAGAGCAGACCGGAATCGTTCTAACGTTAGCGTCCTGGGCGCCCGTTGGACACTATCATACTGCCGGAACGTGAGGCTTTCTTACGGCCTTTTCCGTGCCTGACTCTCGGGCTTGAGGATCATACCGGGCTCTCGAGTAAGGCTGACAGTCCGATGAAACAATGTGCAGGTGCTGCTGTTCTTGAAAGGAGCGGGCAGCGTTAGATGACCCGAACGAAGAGGGGAGTACTCGCAGCTGCGGGCAGCTGCGTTGCCATCTTCTGGCCGGGGGCGATGATCTTTAGCTATCCTGGAGTTATGGCGTCGCACTGGCAGGAGATGTTTGGTGTTGGGCAGGGGGCCACCGGAACCGTGTTGTTTTTCATGCTAGCCGGCGTCGGGACGTTTATGTTTGTGGTTGGCCAGTGGCAGGAGAGAACAGGTGCAAGACTGATGGTTTCAATCAGCGCAGTGGTCTGCGGGTTGGCCTTGCTCGCTGCTTCCTATGCACCAAGCATTCACTTCATATATCTCTGGGCCTTCCTGACAGGCGCGAGTTCCTGCTTCATCTACCTGCCCGGGGTGACTGTTGTCCAGCGCTGGTTTGTGCGGAAGAAGGGACTCGCCTCTGGAACAGTTAGCCTGTTTTTCGGAATCGGGGGCGCGATTATGGCACCTGTGCTCAGTGGCCTCCTCTTGACAATGGGCTACGAGCCCATGAACAGGCTGCTAGCTCTTCTTATTATTGGCACAGGAGCGATAGGTGCGGTGTTCGTTGAGACGCCGGAGAGAGTAGGTTATGCTATGGGACTCTCAGCAGAGACGGCAGCAGGCGGCGGAACCGAGAGGGATGTCAAACTAACCCCATCTAAGGAGAAAGGCACGGCATCGAGCGGATATACTAAGGTGCTAAGGGTAGAGGAATCTCTAACTGTGAAGGAGAGCATAAGGACAAAGAGCTTCTGGTTCCTTTGGCTGACTTGGGCCCTGCAAGGTGCGGCCGGCATAGCCATGGTAACCCTCTCGGTCTCCTTCGGCATTGCTAAAGGGTTCCCGAGGGAATCTGCTGCTTTGCTCTTGACCGCCTTTAACTTAACAAATGGCTTCAGCCGCCTCTTGAGCGGCTTTCTTTCTGACCTTATAGGAAGGCACCGCACGCTAATCTCGACTTTCTTCGCTGCGGCCTGCGCTTATTTCGTTCTTCCTCATGTTAATACGATTGGAGGGGTCGCCGTCCTGGGGGCTGTTATCGGTTTCTCCTACGGGACACTATTTGCTGTTTCTGCGCCCCTGGTTTCCGACTGTTTCGGACTCAAGTACTTCGGGGCGATTTTTGGGCTGGTTTTTACCGCCTTCGGTTTTCTTTCCGGGCTCCTCGGCCCATCTCTGAGCGGCTATATCCTGGATTCGACGGAGGGCAATTTCCTGCCAGTTTTCACCTACCTGGGCGTATTCTGTATTCTCTCCGG
>SOJB01000127.1 GCA_004376695.1 Dehalococcoidia bacterium
GACTCACGACGCACTCAGTGGCGCTTAAGCGGCAGAAAATCTCTGATAAAAACCAATGACTAGGAGTAAATGGGGCAGCCCAGCAATAACGCTCCCGGACTGCCGCTGCGTATTCTACTATGCTGCATCGTGTCACCTTACCTCCTTTCGGTAACACCAATTCTGACACATCGATACCTCTTTCGGTAACATTTACTATGACTCAATTCGTCACAATGGTTCACGCAGGTAACCATAGTCTAGCCATATGGCACCCTGAGCCAGGGTTGTTCAGCCGCCTGGCGGGGAATCGCTATCCTCCTGGGCCATCCGCTTGAGCTCGTAAAGCCTGGTGATTGCCTCCAGAGGGGACATGGAGTCAACGTCCAGCCGGGCAATCTCGTCAGCTACTGCAGAGCCTTTCCCAAAAAGAGGAATCTGGAGCGGAGCCTTGCGACGTCGAGCACCCATCCTTCCCTGCCGCTGGACCGCTCCTCCCAGCAATGGACGCTCAACGCTGTTTCTGGAGGCGTGGCTTTCCAGCTCAGCTAAGACTTCCTGCGCTCGAACGATTATCGATCTAGGCAGGCCAGCCAGCTGCGCCACGTGAATGCCATAGCTCCTGTCGGTACCCCCGGGGACAATCTTGTGCAGAAAGATAACCTTATCTCCTTGCTCTGCCACCGCCACATTGAAGTTCCTCACTCTGGGCAGAATATCAGCCAGGTCCAGGAGCTCATGATAATGCGTGGCAAACAGGGTCTTTGCTCCGAGCGCAGGGTGATTGTGGATAAACTCGGCTACTGCCCAGGCGATGGAGAGTCCATCATACGTGGAGGTACCCCGCCCAATCTCATCCAGAATGATAAGGGAGCGACGAGTAGCATTGTTCAAGATATTCGCGGCCTCAGTCATCTCCACCATGAAGGTAGATTGACCAGCGGCCAAATCCTCCTGAGCGCCGATGCGGGTAAAGATGCGGTCAACAATTCCGACATTCGCTGAATCGGCAGGGACAAAGCTTCCAATCTGAGCCAAAAGGATAATGAGGGCCACCTGCCTCAGATAGGTGGACTTCCCCGCCATGTTGGGACCGGTGAGTATGACGAGTTGATCATCCTTGTTGCATAGATAAGCATCGTTAGGAACAAACCTATCGTGACCTATGCTCTTCTCTACAATAGGGTGCCGCCCTCCCCTGATATCTATGACATCATCTTCGGTCAGCGTCGGCCGGACATAACCATGACGCACTGCCACCTCGGCCAGGCTGGAAAGGACATCAATCTGCGCTATGGCTCTGGCAGTAGTCAATATTCGCTCGCTCGTAGCACCTATCTGCTGGCAAATCTGCCGGAAAATGGCGGTCTCCAGGTCAGCAATCTTCTCCTGCGCATTGAGAATCAGTGCTTCATACTCCTTGAGTTCCGGGGTGAAGAACCTCTCCGCCTCGGCCAGGGTCTGCTTACGAACATAGTCCGGGGGAACCAAGCCGAGATTGGCCCGAGATACCTCAATATAATAGCCGAACACCCTGTTGTAGCCTACCTTCAAGGACTTGATTCCTGTACGCTGTCTTTCCCTCTGCTCCAGCCCGGTCACATATTCCTTGGCCTGCCGGGAACCACGGCGAATTTCATCCAGCTCTGGGGAGAAACCCTCCTTTATTACCCCGCCTTGCTCCAGATCGCCTGGCTCATCGGCAATGGCCCTGGCGATCAAGTCCACAATATCAGGACAGGGCTTGAGCTCGGCGCTCAGCCAATTTATGGCGTCTCCATCTGTCATCGCCGCTTCCAGGTCCGGCACCTTGTCCAAGCTAGACCTGAGCGCAAGCAGCTCTCTGGGCATAGCTCTGCCGCCCGTCACGCGGTTGACCAGCCTTTCCAGATCAGCAATATCCCCTAAGAGGGAAATGACCTTCTGGCGAGCCAAGTTTCTTTGCTGAAACCAGGCAACCGCCTCGTGCCGCAGATTCAATATGGCGACTTCCAGAAGGGGATGTCCCAGCCAATTCTTAAGCAGCCTGCCACCCATGGCTGTCCTGCTCAAATCAATGACGGAGAGAAGGGAGTGGCCGGTTTCCCCCCACCTGCCACCTTGAAAGAGCTCAAGATTGCGGATGGTCTGGCCATCGAGGGTCATGAACGAATCTGTAGAGTAGGTAGTGAGTTTGCTCAGCCGGGGCGGATTTTCCTTCTGCGTTTCCTTGACATAATGCAACAATGCGCCGGCCGCCCTTATGGCTAAGGGCAGGCGGGCACAGCCATAGCCTTCCAGGCTAGCCACGACGAAATGTTCCAGCAGAGCTTCCTGGGCAATCTCTAAATCAAACCAGTAGTCATCAAGTCGGCTTATGGTGAATGGCAATCGAGCATAATCGTGGGCATCCTCTGGAATAAGGACTTCGCTGGGCTGAAGACGCTCCAATTCAGGCATGACCCTGTCGGCAGGAAGCTCAGTGGTGGCAAACTCGCTCGTGCTTATATCAACATAGGCAATCCCCGCTTCCTCGCCTTCGACAACCAGGCTGGCCAGATAGTTGTTGCTCCTGCTCTCAAGCAGATTAGGCTCGACCACCGTCCCCGGCGTCACCACGCGAATGACGTCCCTTTCCACCAGTCCCTTTCCGGGCGGAGTGAGCTGCTCACAAATGGCCACCTTATGCCCGCGGTTGATGAGCTTAGCCAGATAGTTGTCGAGAGCATGATGAGGTATCCCTGCCATGGGCACCCTCTGCCCCTTGCCCATTTCCCGGGAGGTGAGGACAATGTCCAGCTCCCGTGAAGCGACCTTGGCATCTTCATCGAAGGTCTCATAGAAGTCTCCCAAGCGGAAGAAAACTATAGCCTCGGGATGCTTCTGCTTAACCCTGAGATACTGCTTTCTGAGGGGTGTTACAGTCATCTATGTCATTTTACTAGCTCTTGAGCAACATATAAAGCCAGGCCGATTGCCCTGATTGCCCACTCTGCCTATCGGTGCAGATGCCTTGCCCCGTATTGTCGGCAACATGCGGGGATCTCCGCGCCCCGTAACCCAGCGGACATCGCCTCGGACCTTGGACCCCCACAACCACAGAAGGGGATGTCCTTAAGGCCGTCTGGCCTCGCTATTGTTGGGCCTGGCGAGTCGGGGCGAAGACCCGAGAGACCCTGGCAGACCGCTCCAGGGCGATCAAGTGACTGGGTACAGGCTTCAACAAAGATGGTAAAGGTTCTATAATGACGACGTGTTGAAGAAAACGACGTCTTAGGGAGGTTGAGACAACCATTGTCAGAGGAAATCGGCATTTTCAT
>SOJB01000112.1 GCA_004376695.1 Dehalococcoidia bacterium
AGGGCCACCTGGATGCTACCGTCCTTGTCGAGATTACTTCCTCCCGATAAATCGGGACTCGCAATACGCGGTTCCGTTCGGCCTGTCACCTCCAAGTCTCTACGATTACTCTCATTACGAAGCACGGCCACCCGACAAACCGGGCGACTACACGTGTCAATTGTATAGTGCGATCCCAGTCTACTGTCAATAGGCCTTCAGTACTGGTAGGGGAGTTCCTGCGGGAGGCAGGCAATGCTGACACTTATGCAGATGGCTATGAGGCTAGCCTGGATTCGGGGGGCTATGACTTCTGTTCCGGCGAAATCCAGCCACTGCGCAAGGCGAGAGCAACGGCGTGGGCTCTATCATTGGCGTTCAGCTTACGAAGGATAGCGCTTACGTGGTTCTTGATCGTTTGCTCGCTGATTTCCAGCATGTAGGCGATTTCCTTGTTTGAGTTCCCCTCGGCAACGTGGGTTAGAATCTGCGTCTCCCTTTTGGTGAGGGGGGCGGCTATGCCTTCCAGGGTTCTCTTGAGACCTCGAAACTGGTTCAGTACCTGCTTAGCAACCATGGGTCGGGTCATCACGCTTTCATTGATGGGATATTCGCCGGCACGCGCCCGTCTTATAGTGCTGGCCAGCTCTTCGGTACCGGTGTTCTTGTTGAGGCAGGCCACGGCTGCGGTCTTAATAACCTCGAAAAGCTCGGTATCATCAGGCGCAGGACTCAGCACTATTACCTTGGTATTCGGGTAGTGTTGGGCAATCTTTCTACCCAGATCAATCCCGCTGAGGCTGGCCAGGTCGGAGCCCAAGAGAGCGACATCGGGGAGATAATTCTCAATCACCTCCAGGGCGTCCTGAGTCGGGTCGCACTCCAGTACTTCCATGTCCGACTGGGAGGAAAGCGCCTCACGCACACCGGCCCTGAAAAACGCCTGCTCATCGATTACCATCACCTTGATCTTGTCCAATAGATACCTCCTGATCGGGTTCTACATCTCCTGAACTCGTAGTTCGCCTCTTGGAGAACCGGTCTTGAGTTCATATTATATCACTGCTCCTGCACTGTCAAGCATCCCGGGGGGCTTGACAAATCGTGTCGGTACAGTATAATGGTAACGGGTCAAAAGTAATAGGAAGTCTGGCGGGACAATGAATCGACGCAGGTCCAACATAGAGATAATAGCTGATATGCTGAGGGTGGGGGAGAATGGTGCTGGGAAGACCCAGATTATGTACAGCGCCAATATGAGCTATGCCCAGATACAGACGTACCTGGGTTTCCTCTTGAGTCACGGGTTCGTTAACAAGGTGCATGTTGGTAACCCAGCGGTTACCTATCGGGTTACGGAGAAGGGCGGACAGCTGCTCAAGAACATAGAGGGCATAATGGAAATACTCGAGTTCCAAAACGGCAATGGAGCTTGAGGCTTGAATGCTGCGTAGTCGCAGAGGGGTGCCTGAAACTAGATAGAGGTCACCCCTTGTTCTACATAGGAACAAAGGAGCACCATGATAGGAGAGGTACATGTCTGAAAGAAGAATGCTAATAGTAGATGCTGAGCTGGTGAAAAGAATAGATGATAATCGGGGCGATATGAGCCGGCCTGACTTCATCAACTTCCTTATCGAGAGTCAGCTGAAGGAAGAGACTAAGAAGCCAGGGGGCGTAACCCGAGAGGAATTTCACCAGCTTCAGGAAGGAACGAAGGAATTGCTGCGCAGTTTCCTGGACTTCTTCATCAGCTACGGGTTGGAGCTAGGCAGGCAGCCGGCTGACGGCGAGTTCGAGCAGCTGTCACAGAAACTCCAAGGTCTGGGCGGCTCTGCCAAGCTAAAGGGTTCCTGATCTCCATTATCTGCATTCTCTCCTCGACCACATTTCTCACAGCTTCAAATAGAACTATCTTCTAGAACATAATCTCTTCCCAAGTTATCCCGCACCTTGTCATACTGTCTACACAGGACTGTCTTCTGTATTGTCATTGCGTTGAGCAACAGCTTCCCGTGGTGGCAAACAGGAACGGAGGTACAACTATGACAAAGCCAATCGAACTGCTGCGTGATGGGAGGAAAGATGAGTTGTGGCAGATGTGCTGCGGTTTTCTCAACTTGAAGCTCGAGGAGTTCATGATCATTCAGAAGAGGTTGCTCCTCGAGCAAATCGGGATGTTGAAAGGCTGCGAGCTGGGGAGAAGGGTGATGCAGGGTGCCATGCCCGAGACAGTGCAGGAGTTCCGCGAGCAGGTACCTTTGACGACTTACGACGATTACTTACCCGAGCTTGTAGAAAGAAGCGAGGACTGGCTGCCGGCCAAGCCCGCAATGTGGGTGCATACCGTGGGGAGAGCTGGCGAGTACAATTTCAAGTGGGTGCCCCTGTCCGAGAGATTCCTGCATGAGTTCGAGCGGGTGGCTGGTGGTGTTGGCCTTCTTGCCTCCTGCAACGCCAAGGGCGACTTCCTGGCAAAGGAGCACCTGAAGACTCTGGCCACTATGAGTTCTCAGTACTATGGTTCAGGCGTTGTGGGACATTTGATGCAACAAGCACTCGGCGTTGACTTTCTGCCTTCCAACTTCAACATGGGTGGCATGGCCTTCCAGGAGAAGATGAAGGCCGGGTTTCAGGAAGCACTATCTGAAGGGTTGGATGCGCTTGGTGGCTTGCCCTCTATCCTGGTCTATATCGGTGAGATGTTCAAGCAGGGACAGATAAGTATAGACAGCCGGTTTGTACTGTCTCGCCCGAAGGCGTTTGCTCGCCTCGCGAGAGCACTGGTTCGGAGCAAACTCGCCCGTCGTCGCATGCTGCCAAGAGATTTGTGGTCGGCCAAGGTGATCGTGGGCGGAGGCGTGGACAGTGCGCTCTACCGAGACAGGGTGGAGGAACTATGGGGGAGACGTCCCCTGGAGGTATACGGCGGGACGGAAGGGGGACTATACGCGACGCAGACATGGGACTATGAAGACATGACCTTCATCCCCAACCTCAACTTCTTTGAGTTTATCCCGGAAAGAGAGCGGTTCAGGTGGGAACTGGACCACTCGTACCGGCCCAAGACTGTCCTGCTGGATGAGGTGAGAGAGGGAGAGAACTATGAGCTAGTCATCACCAATTTTCACGGCGGCATTATGACTCGTTACAGGCTCGGTGATATGGTCAGGATAAGTTCACTGCGAAACAAGAAGCTTAATGTCGATATCCCCCAGATGGTATTCCATAGCCGTGTCGACGACCTCGTGGATATCGCCAGCCTCGGCCGGCTGACGGAGAGAACGATCTGGGAGGCAGTCGAAAACACCGGCATCCCCTACGTAGATTGGGTGGCACGCAAAGAGATAATCGACAACAAGCCTGCTCTGCATGTGTATCTTGAGCTCAGAGGTGACTATATTGCCAGTGAAGAGAGCGTGGCGGTTGCGACGCGTGAGCAATTCCGAAGACTGGATAGGAGATATCGCTGCAATTTCTACAACCTTATGGGCGACATGGAGACCGTGCTTGGCTTAAAGCCGGTCGAGGTGACGCTGCTTCCGCGGGGAGCCTTCGCCGGCTACAACTCTCAACGCCGGGCGCAGGGCGCTGGTGTGGGTGGCATGAAGCAACCACATATCAGCCCCTCCGAGGAAGTGCTCTCGCTGTTGAGGGTACCGAGGGTGAGGGTGGAGGCGGCGGCCGTAACTGAAGACGAACGTGTAAGTGCTCCGTGACGTTTGCGTAGTTCGGGCGCAATCGGGACCTTTGGCAGAGACGAAGAAGGCGAGGCTAGAACCTCGCCTTCTTCGTCTATTACTCTGAGCTCATGGCAGATTCTTCTGCGGCAGCTCACACAGAGTACTTTCGGGCCATTACCAAAGTCCTTCTTGACAGTTTGCGGATTTACATCAATAATAGCTTTGTGCTATAGAGGGTGATATTGTGAGCGTCCATGCGTTAGTTCCCTTAGTTGCCGCGGTTGCCTATGTGCCCTTACTTGTCATCCTCGTGTCTAACCGACCCTGGCAACGAAAGCACTGGCTTTTCTTCCTGTTCCTTATCGCGGCCCTCTCGTGGAGCTTGAGCACCTTCCTCAGCATGCGTAACCCGCTAATGGAAGGCAAGGAACTGGAAGTCAAGATCGTCGTCTGTACCTCCGTGTGGATGCTGGTCCAGTTTCATTACTTCGTTTCCTCTTACTACCGCCCCGAACGCATCAAGATCCCTCTGGCCTCTCTCTTTCTGACAGCCACCGTTATCCTGGCGATATTGGGCCGCATCCCAAGGAACGTCGATGTCGCGGCGGGTGCCATCAGGGTTGAGTACGGCCCCTGGATTATTGCTATAGGCCTCCTGTTTCTTCTTGTCGTGGGTGCCAGAGATGTACGTTTGTTGCTAGCGAGGCGGAACATCTCATCCGACCCCGGAGAGCGCAACGAGATTGTCTATCTGCTGGTTGGCATTGCCATCATCACGATATCGATCCTTGGCTCGCTTGGTCCTCGCGGAGGCGAATTCCCGGTGAGTCATGTGGGCAATCTCGTCATTGCCTGTGTCCTGACGTACGCTGTTGTCAGTCGTCACCTGCTGGACGTGAGGGTCATGTTCCGCACGGCCTTCATCAACGTGGTTCTCTACGGCACCGGGCTTGCCATAGTGCTACTGGTCTTCTGGCTCGCTCATGGCCTCGGAGGAATTGAGCCCAGCCTTGAGTCTTCGGCAATAGCCATCGGTCTGGGGATTCCGGCCATCCTCATCTTGGTTCATACGGTGGGTGCACGCTGGCGACCGAGAATGGAGGAGGCCTTCGTCGGCGAGAGATACGCCCACCGCCGGCGACTGTCTCAGTTCATCACCAGGATACACGATGTTCCGGCCATGGAGCAGTTCGGTAAAGACTTCGTTGCCCTGCTTTCTGAATCTGTTGAGTGTGAGAGGGCTTGCCTGCTGTTGCCACAAGCCGAGGACGGAGCCTTTATCGCCCGGTTTGTCTACCCTCCTGTGCAGGATAATCCCATGAGGGAGTTGAGATTGATGGCGGATAGCCCTGTTGTAACCTGGCTGAAGCGAGAGAACAGCGTACTACCGGAAAGGAATCTCGCTATTCTGCCTGAATTCCAGTCTATATGGCAGGAAGAACGGAATAATATACGATTGGCAGAGGTCAGGATATTCATTCCCTTAGTAAACAGGGGGGAAATCGCCGCCGTTCTGGCCATAAGCGAGAGGCAGGATGGGAAGTTCTACACCGTGGAAGATGTCCACCTGTTGGAGTCCATCACAACCCAGGTGGCAGCGAGTCTGGAAAAGGAGTATTACAATGAGCAATTGCAGGAGCAGGACAAGGAAATAAACCTGCTTAACCGCCTGACCATAATCGTAACGTCCAGCATGAGCATTAACTCGATATTCGAGGGCTTTGTCGGGGAGCTAAGGAATATGATTGATTTCGACTGGGCAGCTATTGCCGTAGTTGACGGAGACGAGCTTTATATTCTCGCTCTGTCGAGCAGCATCGGTTCTCCCTGGCAGGGCGACGACAGGATACCCCTGGAAGGGACGGCTGCGGAGTGGGTATGCCGGGAGGGCAGGATCGTATATGAGCGTGATCTGGCACAACATACGAGATTCGTGACGGGGAAGCATCACCTGGAGCATGGGGTTCGCTCTATCGTACATCTACCCCTGAAGATCAAGGAGCAGTGTATCGGCAGTCTGGTTGTAGCCAGCCGGCAACGTGATGCGTTTGATGCCAAGCAGATAAGGCTTTTGGGGCAGGTGGCTCTGCAGATCGCAACCCCTATAGAGAACTCTCAGCTTTATGCGCGGGCCGAACAGAGGTCTCGTGTTGATGAGCTTACCGGACTGTTCAACCGCCGTCATTTTGAGGAACGGGTCAAGGAAGAGATTTCACGGCATGGTCGCCATGGCGATGATTTCTCCATATTCCTGCTCGACCTGGATAACTTCAAGACCTATAATGATATATATGGGCATCCCTCAGGGGATACTCTCCTGAATCACATAGCGAAGGTTATCAGGAACTCTGTCAGGAGTGCAGACCAGGCTTTCCGCTATGGGGGCGATGAGTTTATTGTCATCTTGCCTCAGTCAGATATGAATGATGCCCATGTCGTAGCTGAGCGAGTTCGGAAAAGCATTGCCCGTGAGATGAAAGAAAAGGAGATCGCTGTAACTTGCAGCATAGGTATAGCTAGTTATCCTTCAGATGGGGTAATATCGGGTGAGCTTGTTACCGTGGCTGATACTGCTCTCTATTTCGCCAAGCGAACCGGAGGTGATCGAGTTTATCTCTCCTCCAAGGTTTTGTCCGAACCGCTGGACGATGCGGGAGTTTATGCCAGGCATAACGGTTTGAGCACTGTTTATGCCTTAGCTTCCACAGTGGAGGCGAGGGACCCCTACACGTACGGTCATTCCAGAAGAGTCAACGCTTATGCGGTCGCCTTGGCGGAGAAGATTGGACTTCCTCCCGACCAGGTATCCAGGGTGAGCACCGCTGCTTTGCTTCACGACATTGGCAAGATCGGGATTCCTGACAGAGTGCTTAACAAGAAAGGAAAGCTCAGTAAGGAAGACTGGGATGCGATTAAGGCTCATCCTAAGCTGGGGGCAACGATCGTCGGTAACATGCCTAATCTAGTTCCCTGCGTAAGCAGCATTTTGCATCACCATGAGAGGTGGGATGGTGGCGGGTATCCTGAAGGGCTGAAGGGGGAGGAGATTTCTATAGAGGCCCGCATCCTTGCCATTGCCGATAGCTTTGAGGCTATGAGTTCTGCTCGACCTTACCGCCCTGCTCTGTGCAACGAAAAGGTGATGAAGGAGTTGCGGCGTTGTGCCGGGTCTCAGTTTGACCCCCAGCTCGTGCAGGTTTTCATCCGAGTTGTCGAAGAGGGATTCCCTGAGAAGGTGAAGATAGGTCAGAACCCATCCGCTGAATAAGCGGAGCTGTGCAATGAAGCCTTTCTGCAATGCAGTTTGCGACGTCGGCCTTCTCTCCTCGACTGAACACTTGTGAGCTAAGATGTCAATCTGGGGGATATATTCATGTTTCTATGATCTGTCCCTGAGGAATTTATTCCCTTACAGGCAGCTGCTGGACGACTTGACCAGGGCCCTGGAAGTCAAGGGCGGGGAGAGGATTCTGGATGCCGGATGCGGACCCGGAGCTGTAATCGAAAGAGTAATCAAAGAAAACAGAGGAAAGACGATTAGCGTGGTGGGTGTGGATTTCAGCAGGGGGATGATAGGAAGGGCTCGCAAGAGATGCATGAAGCTTCCTGATGTTAGGCTCCAGGTCGCCGATCTGAACAGAAAGCTGGAGTTTCCCGATAACTCTTTTGATAAAGTGGTTTGCTCTAATGTGCTTTATGCCTTGGAGAACCCGGAAAAGGTTCTGTCTGAATTCTACAGAGTTCTAAAGCCTGGGGCTGCCGTGGTTATTGCCAATCCCAAACCGAACGCCGGGGAAAGGGAACTCGTGAGAGAGCACCTGAGAACACTGAGAAGGCTTAGTCCTTTCCATAGAAGGGCTTATCACATGATTGTCTCTATCCTGCTTATTCCCGTAAATCTCGTTGTTACTACGATAAACAAGATCATTCTTACAAGGGCGAGAAACAGGGAATACCACTTTCTGGATAAGGGCAGTTTGTCGCGGATTCTGCAAGAGGTCAGGTTCAGGAATATCAGCATAAGCTCTTGCTACGCTGATCAATGCTGGCTGGTGAGGGCAGAGAAATGGGAATCCGGGCAGGACGGCGAAGACAGGGTCAGCGATTCCTGACCAGAACACATATGTTCCGTGAGAAGCTCCTTACGGGGAAACGGTAGGATCTCTCTGGAAACATACTGACGATTTCCCAGCCGGCCTTGATTAATAACTTCCTTAACTCGCCATAAGAGAAGAGATGATAGTAGCGGTACACTGTCTCCTCTTTTAGTTTCCAGGGGACTTGCTGCTCCTGTGATTTAAGCCAGAAACGTGGCTGCCCATAGTTCCAGACGGTCAGAAAGGCCTCGCTCCGGGGCTTTAACACCCGTCTTAGCTCTGCGAATGCTCTCTCCCTTTCCTGACCGCCCTTGATATGGTGATAGGTGGCAACCGATATTGCCCAATCGAACGTATGCTGAGGGAAGGGCAGGAACAAGGCGTCGGCGGCCATCAAGTTGACATAAAGCCCCTGCTTGGCGGAATATCTCAGGGCTTGCCTGAGCATGGCCGGGGAGGAATCTACACCCCAGAGCTCAAAGCTCCGGCTGAAGGCCAGGAAGTCCGGTCCGTGAGCGCAGCCCACATTCAGCAGCTTTCCGCCTTGCCACCTCTCCGCCATCTCCTCTAACTCCTTCTTCAATAGGGGCCAGTGCCTTACCCCGTACCAGCTTTCAGCTATTCGGTCGAAGACGTCCCCGTTTGTCGTCATAGGCGCATCCTGCTAAACTTTAGCATATCATGGCAAAACGCTCATGGTGGGAAGTCTCTTCTTGTTATTCTGAATGGAGCGAACCGGAATGAACAATCCCAGAGCTTCTCAGCCCTGACTTGTCGGGACTGAGGATTACGGGAAGCGAGGCACTCGGAGCGACATTGCCTCCCGGTCGGTGCCAGGCTGAAGGAGACACCCAGGGTGGGCTGATGGGAAGATTAGCGTTGACCTCGTATTGTCATGTGACATGAGGAAAGCATCTCGAACTATTTCTGGAGTAACCCCGGTGGCAGTGATGGCCAAGCCATTTCCCTGCCCGGGCAAATGTGTCTACTGCCCCGGCTTTCCTGAGGCACCCAAGAGCTATACGGTTGAGTCTCCGGCGGTTCTGCGCGCTCGAAGCTGTGACTTTGACGCCGGCAGGCAGGTGGAGATCAGGCTGAAGGTACTGGCTGAAATGGGGCACGCTCAGGATAAGGTAGAGCTTATCGTCATGGGAGGTACCTTTCTATCCTATCCCTATGGCTATCAGTATCAGTTTGTCAAGGATTGCTATGATGCGCTAAATGGCATTCCCTCCGGGAGTCTAGAAGAAGCCAGAAAATCGAATGAAAACGCTACACATCGGTGCGTGGGACTGTGCATCGAGACGAGGCCCGATTTCTGTGGAGAGGAAGAGATAAGGAGGATGCTCGATTTTGGCACCACCAGGGTTGAGCTTGGAGTACAGACCCTGGACGATGAGGTGCACCGCCTGACAAAGAGGGGCCATGGAGTAGCTGAAGTTATCATCGCTACGAGGCTACTAAGAGATTACGGCTTTAAGGTTCACTATCACTGGATGCCCGGTCTACCGGGGTCGACCCCGGAGCATGACCTGGAGCTATCGCGGAAGCTGTTCGAGGATGAGCGCTTCCGACCCGATGGGCTCAAGCTCTACCCCACACTGGTGGTTGAAGGAAGCGAACTGGAGAATTGGTATCGAAATGATCGCTACCATCCTTATGACGTTGAGGAGATGATTGAGCTGCTCATAGCTATTAAGACCCTGATTCCAAAATACGTAAGGGTGTCGAGGCTGATGCGGGATATTCCGAGCAAATTTATCATCGCCGGTAGTAAGGACCTGGCCCTCAGAGAAACTATCAGGAAGAAGATGAGGCAGGCAGGCCTTCAATGCAATTGCATCCGGTGTCGGGAATACGGGCATCGTGTGAGGGACGGCTGGCAGGTCGGCGGGCCCAGGCCGACGAGGCTGGATTATGACACTTTGGGGGGGAGGGAGGTCTTCCTTTCATATGAGGATGAGTATGAGACCCTGTTCGGGTTACTGAGGTTGAGGGTCAATGAGAGAAGAGCGATGGTAAGGGAGCTACACATCTTCGGCCCGGAGGTTCCGCTGGGGGAGAGGCTGGAGCGAGCGGCCCAGCATCAGGGTCTCGGTGAAAGACTGCTTCGCCAGGCAGAAGGAATAGCCAGGGAGGAATCCGGGAGTCGTGAGCTAATGGTGCTCAGTGGTGTGGGTGCCAGGGAGTATTATCGCTCGCTCGGTTACGGTCTCCGGGGTGCCTATATGGTCAAGGAGCTTCAGGCTATATAGAAGCCTTCAGAGTTGTGCATGCATCGGTCGGTTGATACTGAGGCCGGCGCGAGTCTCACTGGGGCTGCCAGCTGAGCACGCTCCTATATTGTAGCTCGACTCTGCAAGGGCGAGGACGGCCGGGTTCTGTCGTTTTAACGCAAGCTCGTTATTGACAGCATCGCTCGACCTGGACATGTTGAATTTTGGCTGAGCGTATCGTACAATAGCAGTTGCCAAGAAAGGTGGGGGAATATGGCCACGGTTTACTGTCACCACTGCGGGAAGAGAATAGATGAAGATGAAGTCTTCTGTCCGGCGTGTGGCAGAAGCCTGGTTGGAGACGATGTCGAATGGCAGGAGTTCAAGCTCCGTGAGACAATCGACAGAGTGAACCGCAGAGCAGATGTTTATGTTGCTTTGGCAGCTGTTCTTATAAGTGTGGGGGTGGTTGGTGGTGGTTTCCTTGGCCTCTCATCGGATCC
>SOJB01000032.1 GCA_004376695.1 Dehalococcoidia bacterium
GTATGGTCAACCTTCATATTCTCAAACCAGAAATCACCGTAGCTGTCAGTCTTGACCGTGAATTTCTCACCGGTGTCCGAGTCCGCGAGGCTGGCAGTTACGTCCTGGAGACATTTGTCTTCTTCCGGGGAATAGACGGCTCCAGCTACGAAGCTCCTGGGCAGGCCTATGTAATATACCCGCGGCTTGATTCCGAACTCGGGATGTAATATCTCAGATTTGCTTATCTCGTCCTGCAGATCCTTTTCCTCACCGAACTTGAGCGCTCCAGTGGGACATGCATCAACACATCTGGGTTCTTTCCATCCTTCATCCAGGAGGTGAGCACACATGGTGCATTTCTGAGCTATATTAAGATCCCAGCTGAAATAAATTACTCCATAGGGACATGCACCGATGCAATTCCTGTGGCCGCTGCATTTTTCGGGGTCGATTATAACTATGCCATCGTCTCTCTTGTATATCGCATGTGCTGTACAGGCGGGGATGCAAGGCGCTTCATCACAGTGCTGACATATGTCGTGAAGATATGTGACCCTGACCTTGGGAACAGTCCCCCTGACCATGTCAGTAATTTTCATCCAGAAGTGCCCGGTCGCGGGCTGAGGCTTGGCATAGGGAGTCCAGTCGTTACCGACATGCTCGTCCTTGCAGGCAATCACGCAGTTGTAACAACCATTGCAAATGCCGTAGTTGATAATCAGGGCTTTACCCATTATTTACCTCCTTCAACCCAGGCTTCTAAGCTGGGACCCGCATACGGGTGGAAGGGACGGTCGAAGGCTTCTGGATACTTGCGCCTGAGCGCTTCCATGTCGGTTTTCTCGACTTGTGCCAGGAAGCCGCTGACTGCATGGCCAACTGCATTCTTCGAAGTGGTGTTGCGGGGCACGATAGTGTTGATGGCACCACCACGATCGATCTCCCCAAGGGCAATTGGGTCCCACTTCGCACCGTGATCGATATACACCACGCCAGGCATGATGCGCTCGGTGATAGATGCGCCCGCCAACACCGTCCCTCGGTCGTTGTAGATTGAGATGACGTCCCCATTCTTAATGCCCCGCTTCTCTGCCTCCGAGGGGTGCAGCCAGCCCGGCTGATACTGGTAGCCGTCGGGACCCTTTACCTTGCAGGTCTCAATTTCACGTAGCCAAATCATATCCGTGTGCTCTGAGTGCACGCCCCAGCGCGGGTGGTTGGAGCACACAAGCAGTGGGTACTTCTTGGAGCGTTCGGTGCCGATAGTCTCCTCGTGGCTAATGCCTTTTGCAATCCACTTTGGCACCGGTGGCCGCTCCAGATCGTCAGGGAAGTGCTTGAGAAGGCCGGTAGCCTCGAATTCGAGCTTACCGGTCGGTGTCGAAAGCGGATGTTTCTCCGGGTCCTTATAGAATTCGTAAAAGCCGGCGGGCACATCCTCCCAATTATCGGCTGTAGGTACTACATAGTATCCCTTCTCATTAAGCTCCTCCCAGCTAATGAGGTCGGCACAGCGGGAAATTTCCCAGCCGTATTTGATCCAGTCGGGGATAGACTTGCCCTCGGTGTACTCTTCCAACAACCCCAGGCGCTCAGCAAGTTTACATACGATCTCGTAGTCACTGTACGACTCACCGAGAGGCTCTATGCACTTGTGTTCCGGAAACAGCAGGTTGTACTGCCCGCTGAAGATGTCAACGGCGATGTCGTCCTCTTCGAGCTTGGTATTCACCGGGAGGATGATATCGGCCAGCAAACACTCATTCTCCAGCCATATATGCTGGGCGAACATGAACTCGATATCGGGATGACGCATGGCCCGGATGTAGTCGTTGCCGCAGTTCCAGCTTGTGATCCACGACGGTGAGTCGGTCCAGACCATGTGGATCTTAGAGCAACCGTCCGCCGGGTACTTGTAGTGCACGAACTGGTTTTCGCGGGGGGCTGTCTCCGATTCGACGCCATACCAATCGCATTGACCTTCGAGAATAGCCTTCGGTATATAGGTCTTCGGGATAAACGAGGGGTGATTGGTCTCATCCGGATGGCCGCCCCTGTAGGCCTTGCGCAGGTTGGGTACACGTAGGGACCTGGGTTGTGCGTACTGATCCGGCTTGTCAAAAAGTCCCCACTCTATCATCTTGGCCTGGTTAACACCCGGCTTGCCAAGTCCCTGCATGGCCAGACAAATATTCTGCAGGCGGGCTGCCTCCGTAGCATAGGGACCACGAATGCCAGGGCCACCATTGCCGATTACCACGGTGGTGCGTTTGCTCGCCCACTCCTCGGCCAGCGCCTTGATTACGCGAGACGGCACGCCGGTGATGGGCGCCGCCCACTCAGGCGTTTTGGGCACTCCGTCTTCTTCGCCCATGACATAGGCCTCGTACTTCTCGACGCCAACGGCGTGAGTTTTGAGATACTCTTTATCGTAAGTTCCGTTCTTGAACCAGTGATAAGTAATTGCCAGATACATCGCCGCGTCGGTGTTTGGTAGGATCGGTATCCATCGGTCGGCGTGCACGGCGGCAGCATAATTAAGATCGGGGCATACATAAATCTGCTTGATGCCGAGTTCCGTCCACCAGTAGCTCAATCGACTCGGCAATTGGCCCTGCCAGCCCCAGGGCGTGGTTTCCTGATCACAGCCCCAGAAAAGGAGCAGTTCAGCGTTCTTGGAGATATCGTAGAGCAGGTTGCTTTGCTTTCCCTGGCCAACCGGCTCGCAGCCCCAGAAGTGCTTACTCCCCCACCACCAGCCTTCCCAGCTGTCTGGCTGGCGGTTCTGTTGTGTGAAACCACCCCATAGGCGGAGCAGCCTGCGGCCGGCGCCATGGCAGGCCTGCACAACCTTGTTCTCTCCGTGCTGGTCGCTCTCATAAAGAAGAGCGGTAGGCCCGTACTTCTCCTTGATGCGATTCATCTCGCTGGCAATGATGTCAAGAGCCTGATCCCAGGAAATGCGCTTATACTTGCTTATGCCGCGGTTTTGCGGGTTGCGGTTGCCATTGGGATCGAAGTCGACACGCATCATAGGGTAGAGGATACGTGCCGGCGAATAGACACGGTTCTTGTAGGCAATCGAGTACGGCGGCAGCAGGGTTTTCATGCTGGGCTCAAAAATCTTGCCCCTCGACTCCATCTTCCAGGGGTTCATATCTTTGGGATCATACTTCCAATCGTAGTGCATCGGGCGGATACGTATGATTTTGCCATCCTTGACGTCCACCATCGAGGCGTTGGAACCATTCTCAGGTACACCGCAAAAGCTGATATCCCTGATAAG
>SOJB01000078.1 GCA_004376695.1 Dehalococcoidia bacterium
TCAGCTTGAAGTCACTCCCAAACACTGCCTCTCTCCAGTTTCAGTGGTGGGCGGTACTGGATTTGAACCAGTGACCTCCTGTGTGTAAGACAGGCGCTCTCACCACTGAGCTAACCGCCCATGGCACGCCTGGCGGGATTTGAACCCGCGACCTCAGCCTCCGCAGGGCTGCGCTCTATCCAGCTGAGCTACAGGCGTATGCAGACCCTATACAAGTGGTGCCGAAGGAGGGATTTGAACCCTCACGCCCTTAAGGACACTACGCCCTGAACGTAGCGCGTCTGCCGTTCCGCCACTTCGGCATCTAATACTCGGCCCCGAATTCTCGCCTTCCCAGGGAGACGAAAATGACCGCCAGGATTCCCAGAATCACCGACGGAAGGGCACAGATAGCCCCGGCCAGGGACAGACCAAAGCTCTTCCTTTTGATGGCCGAGACGCCACCTGCGATCGCTATTATGCCCAGAACAACGAAAACTCCTCCTACAATGACCAGGCACATCGGCGTGATGCACATATCAAAGGGCAACACATCAGGATTGGGCACTCCTTCAGGACCGTGAAGAAACCAACCAAGCCGCATCCCCAGTGGCAGACAGCCAAGCATTTTCGAAGCCACCAGGATCCCTCCACCAAGCACCTCGAATGCCCCGACTATTATAGACAGGATTCCGCCGGCGCTGAGTAAGCCTCCTCTGCTTTCGTTCATCTGTTACCTCCTTCTTATTCACAGTTCATGGTGGGCAGTACTGGATTTGAACCAGTGACCTCTTGCGTGTGAAGCAAGCGCTCTAACCGCTGAGCTAACCGCCCGAAGTCACATCTATTTTAGCGCCAAAAGACGGCCCTGTAAACATAGACCTCTTGCTTAGGCAGATTCCTGCACAGGTGTAAGAGCTCGGCTTCATGGCTACCAGTTCACACGCTCATCGAGGGTAAAAGCCCCCAATGTCTAGTAGAAGCTGCCGATGTACCCGGCGTTCAGTGACAGACAGTCAAGTGCCTGTGCTGTGAACATAGCATTCGAAGAGAGAACGCCCGCCATAAGTTGATTGCTACGGCTCGCTATCAGTCTCTATCTTCGTTTCGTTCCCCACATTACAATGGCCACACCCTGAAACAGGCGTCTCGTCTCTACCAACGGAATTCCGTTCTCACGCCATATTGCGGCGATGCGGTCAACAGGACACCGCTGACAGAAGTCCCAGATACTCTGACCTAAGAAACGGCCAACACGATGCCACCCTAGTGAAACAGGGAGCGTCATAATGGGCATGACGACCCTGTTGTACATTAGCCACAGAGCTCTTATCCAAGAGGATTCTGGAATACAGAACTCAAGCGAGAGTAATTCCCCGCCTGGCTTCAGTACCCGAGACAGCTCCTGTATTGTTGCATTGGGCTCCTGGACATAACGCAACAGGTAGGTGAAGACAACCGTATCGAAGGTCTCATCAGGAAAGGGTAACTGCTCAGCGCGGCCCTGGATAAGTTGGATTCTGCCGTCCAGGCTTGTCTTCCCGACAGCACCACGGCCAGCTTCCAGCATTGAGTGGCAGATATCGAGCCCCACGATTTGGCCATTATGGTGGCGGGCAATCTCCAGGGCAACACCAGCTGTGCCGGTACATACGTCAAGCACCAGGTTTCGAGGCCGAGGAACCATTCGTGAGACTAAGAACCTACGCCAACGAAGGTACTGAAAGAAAGTCAGCACCTGCGCCCAGGTGTCGTACGAGCAGGCAATCCCATCAAACAGGCCTTGAGCGAAGCTTGCAGTGCTGTCCCCTGATCGATGGCAAGATGCTATCCCGATTGTGCTAACTTGGCCCGTAGCCCGGGATTCAACCTGCGAATCCCGTTGATCGTCTGCCTTCTTTGTCTTCACTATTTATCCTCCATCAATCCGTGCCTTTTCCTGATTACCTTATGAAACTGGTGGGGCGTAATACCATGGGGCTTAGTTCAGTCTTGATTATACATAAACCATGTAATCAGAGTAAACACATACCGTAATCTCAGTTGGACTATAAACTCAAGCTGGGTAATATGACAGAAGCGCTGCCTGTCGCCCGGCGCCACCTGATTTATCGGACCTGAGCATATTGCATACCTAATTCTTGAACAGTTCTAAACTACTCATTCCGTCACAGCGTCAACTGTCTTATTGAGAGCATCGGTTGTATAATGGACGACAAATCTGAAAGGAGGGTATCATGGCTGAGAGTGTCTACAAGATAATAACGTTGGTTGGCACCAGCACGGAATCCTGGGAAAAGGCAGCGTCAGCTGCCGTCGAACAGGCCTCGAAGACCTTGCGTGACCTGCGCATTGCTGAGGTCGAGGAGCTGGACATGCAGATCGAGAACGGCAAGGTTACCGCTTATCGTGCGAAGGTGCGGATCTCCTTCAAGTATGGGGGCATAGAAGCTTAGATCAACCGATGAGGGCATTGCCTACCGTCACTGAGGAGTAAGGCCGTAGCCTTCGCTGTGGTGTTGCTCCTTGACTTGCTGCCCGCGAAACACTCCGTCAGAGATGAGCCACCACTTCGCCGCGTGACCTGGATGATACTTCCATTTGACAAGGTGATTCCTTCGGTGTACAATCCACTAATTAGTTTCAAGTTTAGGTTGTTACAGGCTCTTTGAAGTTACTTCAGACTATATTGGCGTTGGATGACCGAACTCTAACTAAAATTCGAGAAAAGGAGGTCATCCAATGAGCTTTCAGGAAAAGTCTCTCCAATGTTCGGATTGCGGAGCCACGTTTGCCTTTAGCGTTGAGGACCAGGAGTTTTTTCAGTCCAAAGGCTACACTAACGAGCCGAAACGTTGTCCGGAATGCCGAAGGGCAAGGAAGGCAGAACGCTATGGCGATAACAGCTATAGCGGTCCGCGCGAGATGTTCCCCGCGACCTGCGCCGAATGTGGCAAGAGCACCGAAGTCCCGTTTCAACCTCGCGGTGATAAGCCTATCTACTGCAGCGATTGCTACCGTAAGATCCGACCCAGCAGATAAGTGAGGTCAGGTCATGAGCCACGTCCAGGTCGGGCGACTGGCCTGGCTGTGGCTCGGGCGAATTTCAGCTTTGTCCTTAGAAGTATCAACACGTAAAGCCCAATCACGGTAGTCCCTGCTGCTGTGCTTTCAACGGAAGCGGCGGTAGGGGTATCAGGCGAAACAGCGAGCAAAATCAATGATAAGGGAGGGAAGATTATGAAGATCTATGTGGGCAATCTAGCCTTTGATGTTACCG
>SOJB01000049.1 GCA_004376695.1 Dehalococcoidia bacterium
CATCTCTTCCCTTCGATGGGCGACCATACCGCCGGAATGGAGATTACCAGCGGTGTTAAACGGTGTTCCCCTAAACTGCCTTGACGGCGACGATGATCTCGGCCGGCAACCGGAGTATTCTGACCTTCTCTTTACTCTTTATCGGAAACCCGGCGTCAATCAGGGCTTGTTCCGCGTAAATCGGCCTGGAGCCAACATATTTAGGCCATCTGTTATGGATCCATTCATAGACTCTCAGGAATACGGACTCCCCGTTCTCCTTCGACATGCTGGCAACTCCCAGCCTTCCCCCCGGCTTGAGCGATCTCTTTATCTGTTCGAGCACCTTCGGAATCTCAGGCGTATCAAAAACCTCAAGGGCAAAGCTTATGAAAACGGCATCGAAGGCGTTGTCACCAAAAGGCAGGCACGTTGCATCACCGCAATATAGCTCAGCCCTCTGTGCCAGTCCCGCCCTCTCCAGCCTTTTCCTCGTTTTCTGAATCATGCCCGAGGAAATATCGATGCCGCAAGCCTTTCCCGTTTGCCCTACGAGTTCTGCCATCAGCTGCAGGCAATACCCCGTGCCAAAACCGATTTCCAGCACGGTTTCCCCTTCTACAATCGATAGGCGTTGCAGCGCCATCTCTGCATACTTCCGCCCCAAGGCCCCTATAGTGTAGCCGTAATACCAGCTGATCCTGTCGTAGGCTTGCTTAGCTTCCTTCTTGGTTCTGGGGACCGGAAGTATGCCGGCTGCCTTTGACTCGCTTCCTCTCTTCACGTCTTCTCTCCCAAGCCTATCATACCTCAGAAGAGGCATAAAGCGTGCGGCAGGGCCGGACAGAACGAGCATACGGGCAAACGTTGGAACTCTTGCTCAAGGACTACGGAGTCAGGTGGTTGCATCAGACGGCCACAGATCCCCTATGAAGTACGATCAAGCACAAACACGATGCCGATCAGCGCTGCCGGCGTCAAGAACAGCGACGAAACAGGGTATAATAGCTGACACCGAGGCGGAGCCAGAGAGCGGGACCGCTCCTTTGCAGCGATGAAAGATGGCAACAAATCGGCACGAGGAAACGTTGCCCCTGGCCCCTGAAACAGCGGCTATACGGTTGGCACTTCAAGGAACATGAAAGGTTTGGCGCTTTGAGGAAAAAACAGCCGGTCTTCTATGGATGGTGGCTGGTCCTGGGGCTGTCTGTGATAGGGGCACTCGGGTCTCTGGGAAGATACAACCTGACTGCTTTTCTGCCCTTCATGATTTCGGAACTGGGGTGGTCACGGGCAACCATAGGCTTAGCCCAGAGTATTGCCATATGGCTGTACGCCTTTTTTGTGCTGGTCTCCGGTGCCCTGGTTGACAGAATCGGGAGCCGGAAGACCTTCCTGATTGGTGGCGCCGTTACCATCTTAGGTTGGGGTCTGTTTTCTACGGCGCAATCACCCTGGCAACTGAATCTATATTACGGGGTGCTCCTGGCACTGGCAGTCAGCATGACTCATTACGTCCCCATCATGGCGACAGCCCGCAAGTGGTTCAGGAAGCGAGCCGGACTGGTAACCGGGATTGCCGGCGCCGCCTGGGCCGTTGGGAACGCCGTGTTCCTACCGGTTATGACCGCACTGGCCGCTTCACACGGTTGGCGCGACACTTCCCTGGTCCTGGGCATCTGCTTCGGCTTGACCATCATCCTCGTTGCTTTTCTGATCGTCCGTGATACTCCGGAGTCTGTGGGACTGTGTCCTGACGGTGAAGAATCAGGGCCAACGAATTCCGATTGCCCGGCATCAGTGGAGGTATCGTGGGCAGTGAAGCGTGCTATGAAAACGTCACCGTTTATCCTGCTATTCATCACCTACTCCATATACAACATCGGTCTCAGTGGCTTCGCGGCTCACGTGGTGGCGTGGGGCACCGACCTGGGCAGTCCGGAGGCAACTGCCGGCATTTTCTCTACGGCATTTGCGGCACCATGGGCGCTCGGTTGCATAGCCGGCGGCTGGCTAGGCGACAGATACGGGAAGACCCGGGTAATGCCGATAGGCCTCATGCTCTGTACGGCGGCGATGTTCTATGGATGGCTGGGCGTACACAGTCAGCCGGGCCTGATGGCGCTAGCCATTGGCGTGGGTCTGGGCACCGGTCTTCAGGTTTCCCTCTATGTTCCACTGCTGGGCGACCTCTTTGGCAGAGCCCATGTAGGCTCGCTCTTCGGCATTCTCACCTTTGGCTTCGGCATAATCGGAGGCTGGGGACCGTTCATCTGGGCCCGACTTCGTGAAGCATCGGGGCACTATAACACCGCGGCCTTAGTATCCGCCGTATGCTATGCCGCAGGTACTGTGGCTCTGCTCTTTGTTCGCCCCCTCAGGGTTGAAGGGGGCGGCCAGGTCCATGAGCGATGAGAACGGACTGAATTCTGACCACCCATGATGGAACCGACCTGCCGGAGCTTGCCCTGAGGGATTGCAGCATGCACTCCTCTCTTTTTGGAAAGACGTATATAATATGAGTGTGGAATCACCTGCAACCCCGGGAAGTACGAGCCGCGACACCTCCTCCCGGAGGGCGGAGATGGCTTGAGAAAAGACAGTGAGGTCAGTCCGAGAATGATCAAGCTGGCGCCGTCTATTCTTTCCGCGGACTTCGCCCGCCTCGGTGAGCAGATTGCCGAGGTTACCAAAGCAGGGGCTGACTACATCCACGTGGACGTTATGGACGGGCATTTTGTTCCCAATATTACGGTCGGGGCCCCGGTGGTAGCTTCAATTCGTCCTTCAACCAGCCTGCCCCTGGATGTTCACCTGATGATCGAGCACCCGGAACGATATGTCTCCGACTTTGTCAAGGCAGGTGCCGATATCATAACCGTGCACGTCGAAGCCTGCCCCCATCTCCGCAGGATGGTTGAGTTGATAAAGGGACTGGGCGTCAGGGCTGGCGTGTCCTTGAATCCGGCCACTCCTCTCAACTCGGTCGACGAAATCACGCCTCATGTCGACTTGATTCTGATAATGAGCGTTAACCCTGGCTTCGGCGGGCAGTCCTTCATCCCGGCTACATTGCCCAAGATAGCGAATATGCGCAGAATCCTTGATGATAGGAAACTGAACGCAGAACTCGAAGTCGACGGGGGAATCACTGCCGACAATGCCCGTGAGATAGTCAAAGCCGGCGCCACTGTTCTGGTAGCTGGAAACAGCGTATTCAGGGCTAAGGAAGGGATAAGCCGGGCCTTACAGAGACT
>SOJB01000104.1 GCA_004376695.1 Dehalococcoidia bacterium
GCCAGGCTATCACCCTGCTCGGCAGCGCTATGAATGACCTGCGCCGTCACCTTTTCTGCATCACCCTCGGCATATCCTAGAATGGCAGTCCTGGCTCCTTCTCTAATCCGATGCCTTGCCTCTCTGGCCAAAGCTGTCCCTGAAGCCAGCATTTCCCAGCAACCTCTGTTTCCACAGGCGCAGATGGGTCCATTGTCGTCCACGGTCATGTGTCCCACCTCGCCGGCAACACCAATTGCTCCGCCGTAGATCTTGCCATCAATGACAATGCCTCCGCCGATGCCGGTGCTGAGAGTAACGTAGATGAAGTCACGAGCGCCCCGAGCCGCACCAAAACAGAGTTCCCCCAGGGCAGCGGCATTGGCATCATTGATGAGAAAGGTCTTCTTGCCCAGCCTTTCCTGCATTATGTCTCTCAGGGGAACGTCTCGCCACCCCGCCAGATGGGGTGATGTGAGAACGGTTCCCGCATCAGGATTCACCAGGCCGGGCGCTCCCACCCCTATGGCGGTAAGGTCTGAAACGGCGACACATGCCTGTTCTGAAGCACGGTGCACAGCCTCCAGGATAGACCCGATTACTGCCTCACGACCTTCTCTGGCCGGCGTTATACTGTGGTCGCGCGACAGCATCTTCCCCTGCGAGTTGGTCACCGCCGTCAGGATTTTGGTGCCTCCAAGGTCAACGCCAAGAATCAAATCGTCAGCGTTCCCGCACAATCCTGAACTCAGGTCATGAGCCTCAGCCATAAATGGTCTCCTTTTTCAGAGCCAGCGTCTCTTCCGGGAGCTTGTTCCCCCTTTATTCATAGATGACCCCGGTCGGTATCTTCCCAGCCCCATCTCTCGGTCCAGAAGAGCCGGCGGGCCTGGATTGCGTGCATCCTCCCGGCTCGTAGACCTGCCCCGACCTCTCGGCAACGGATTTCCTTAGGGATCGCTACTATTCTATACTAGGGCGGATGATAAGAAAAGACAGCAGATCTGCGGGAGCAATCATCAGCAGATGCCCGTTATTCACAATCTGTTGCCCTGCCCCACCACGCAGCGATTGGGCCGGATTGGCTCGGGCAAGCATCCCGCCCAGCAGAAAGCGGCTTCAGTTGTGAGCCATCGCGCATAGCTGGCAGAACTGCTTGACAGGGCCCGCCACGATGACATAGGCTAGTGTCTCGCAAAAGCTCAAGTGCTACGAAACGGCATCACCAAGGGCAATTGACATCAGGAGGTACAGGAATGATAGAAGGCAAGATCCTCTATTTCGCCAGGGCTGGCGCGGCCAACACCGACGATGTGCTGTGCATCTGCAAAGCAAGGGCCGACGAGCTCGGCATCGATACGGTGCTGGTTGCTTCCACAGAGGGGACGACCGCGCTGAAAGCGGCCGCCGTTTTCGAGGGCAAAAGGGTGGTTGCCATCACCCACCACGTGGGATTCAAGGAGCCCAACGCCTTCGAGTGGAGCGCGGAGAACATAAAGAGGTTCGAAGACATGGGCGGCGTCCGGCTCACTACCAGTCATGCATTCTTCGGGCTTAGCCGGGCCGTGAAGCAGAAGTGGAATACCTACGTCTTTGAGGAGATGGTGACCGGCACTCTACGCCTTTTCGGGGAGGGGATGAAGGTGGTGTGCGAGATAGCCATGATGGCTGCCGACGCCGGGCTGGCTCGCACTGACGAGGACGTCATCTGTATTGCCGGAACGGGCAGGGGCGCCGACACCGCAGTGGTCCTGCGCCCGGTGAATCTCCGTGATTTCTTCGACCTCAGGGTCAAAGAAATCCTCTGCAAGCCGCACTTCTAGACTCAGCCAGTTGGCCTAGCATCTGCCCGGCACCCTCCTGACAGGGCAGGCTTTGCAGGGCCATCGGAAGTACGGCAGGGCAAAGCTGGACCAAAGACGCCGCCATTCTGGCTCTCAGAGCCCAGCAGGGGCGATACCAACATCCGGAGCCGTGACCCGGCCGCATAGTCAGAGGGTCACCGACCTGACTATGATAGTCGCTGTCAGCATGCCTCTGGTCAAGCTAGCATTATGTCAAGCCGAGTCATTGATTATTACAGTTCTTGATAGTATACTTTCACTACATATGTGGCGGGAGGTGTTTCATGAAATTGTCTTGTCTTCAAGAGAACCTGAATAGAGGACTGAACGCTGTAGGGAGAGCCGTAGCCGTAAGGTCCACCTTGCCTATCACTCAGAATATCCTTCTGTCCGCTGAGCAGTCGCGTCTCAAACTGGCAGCCACCAACCTGGAAATGGCTACCACTTGCTGGGTCGGTGCAAAAGTCAAAAAGGAAGGCAGCATAACCGTGCCTGCTCGCTTGCTCATCGACTTCGTTAACAGCTTGCCCAACGACTTGATTGAGATCAACCTTCCCGCTGCCGGTCGCATCCTGGAGCTGAAGTGCGGCCGTTTTGAGGCGCACATCAATGGCATCGATGCCGCGGATTTCCCGCCTATCCCTCAGATAAGCGACGGCGTGACTACTACCATCGAAGCAGCCAGCCTCAGGGAAGGGATTGCGCACGTCGCCTTTGCTGCTGCCACAGAGGAATCGCGCCCCGTACTGACGGGAATCAACGCTGAATTCGATGGCGACCAGCTCAACCTGGTAGCTGCCGATGGCTTCCGACTGGCTATCCATAAGACGACTCTGGGCGCGCCCGTAATCGCACAGACTGCCGTAATCATCCCCGCCAGGGTCCTCAATGAGGTGAATCGACTTCTCGGCGAGCAGGAGGAACCCGTGGAAATCACGGTAAACGAACAGAAGAGCCAGGTGCTCTTCCGCCTCAAGGATGCCGAGATAGTCTCGCAGCTTCTTCAAGGTTCCTTCCCCAACTACTCGCAGGTTATTCCTCAAAGCTACACTACGCGGGCCGTAGTGGATATCAGTGAGTTCATGCGCGTTGCCAAGATCTCCTCCGTATTCGCTCGCGACGCCAGCGGCATAGTGCGCGTGGTCATCACGCCGGGTGCTGAACTAACCCCGGGCAAGGTAACCGTTTCTGCCCAGGCCGAGGAAATCGGCGACAATGTCGGTGAGATCGACGCTCTTATCGACGGAGAAGAGGCGAAAATCGCCTTCAATGTAAAATACCTTTCCGATGTCTTATCCGTCCTTCACCAGTCCCAGGTCGCCCTGGAAGTCACTACCCCCTCGAGCCCCGGCACCATCCGCCCCATAGGCGTGGACAATTACGTTCACGTAATCATGCC
>SOJB01000075.1 GCA_004376695.1 Dehalococcoidia bacterium
GTCTGAGCGCCAACGAAGAAGCTCCTGATTCTGCCCAGGCCAAGTCTCTGGGCCAGCCTGGGCCTACATCCGTTAGCCAGGATCACAGCTCTGGCACTGAACACCTCTCTCGTGCCGCACCGTAAGGTTTCAGCTTGCATCCTGTCCTTCCCCAGGATAACGTCAGTCACCGGAGAAGAGAAGAAGTACTGCGCCCCCTGAGACCGGGCTTTGGAGGCCATCGCCTCATCAAGCAAAGACCGATTAACTACATAAGCCTGGACATCCTCGGTCTGCAGCCTTAAGCATCTCCCGGAGGGGGAGAAAAACTTGGCCGACTTCGCCCCGGTCAATATCACGTCTGTGCTGACGCCGAGAGAACGGAGGCATTCGACGCTGATGATCCCCGTGCAACAGACATTGAGTCCCGGTGCGCTCTTTTCTTCGAAGACAGCGACACTGTGACCCAATGAAGCCAGCTCATAGGCCGCGTAGCTTCCGGCCGGCCCCGCTCCCACTACGATGACATCGTAAGATTGGTTGGACAATTCCCTGCCACGTCTTTGGATTTCTGCAAGCAGTACCATATTATATAGCAAATCGCCTAGTCACATCTGTTTCTCATCCTGACCTCTCCCTCACTCGGCCCTGCGAGCCAAGAATTGCCGCGCGTGGCAGCCCCAATCTCACCAAGATTGCTTCGTCCCGATTTGTCGGCACTCGCAATGACAGTACGGAAGCCCTATCTTGAACAACCTCTTTATGAAAGAAAGGGACTGGAGGCGGAATTGTTAAGCGACCTACTGGGTTATAATATAGTAAGGATAGGTTTCCATCACTTCGTTTTGAGGGGTTTCTGTTGGTGAGACGAAGCGACGATGTAATAATTGTCGGCGCTGGGCCTGCCGGGGCAACGCTTGCTTACGAACTCGCCAAAAGAGGGATAGGAGTATTGCTTCTGGAAAAGGAGAAGTTGCCGCGCCACAAGTGCTGTGCTGGCGGGCTTACGAGCAAGGCTGTAAAACTCCTCGGTTTTGATATATCGGAGGTGGTAGAAGACGTAGTCTATGAGATTAGCATCACTTTTGATCTGCGCAACCCTTATCTGCGACAACATGGTCAACCATTGATTTACACCGTGATGCGTGATGTATTTGACCATTTCTTAGTGAAGAAGGCACAACAACGTGGAGCTGTGCTTGTTGATGGTCAAAACGTAAGACGAATACAAATGAGCGGTGATTGGGTCGAGGTTTCTACCGCTGACAGCATCCTTCGCTCCCGACTTGTGGTAGGGGCGGATGGCGCTTATAGCGTAGTGACAAGAGACTTGGGCATGGGAAGAAGCATGGAATATGGTGCGGCAATAGGCTCGGAAATTGTCGTGCCCGAGGAGGAATTGGCCAGATGGAAATCGCGGGCCCAGATGGAGCTGGGGTGCATTCCCGGGGGTTATGCCTGGGTATTCCCCAAGCGCGACCATCTCTCTATTGGAGTCGCATGTCCTGCCTCCAAGGCAAAGCACTTAAACAGGCTCCATCAGGAGTTCCTGAACTCACTCGGCACCAGTGATTATACTATCTCCAGGTCCAGTAGCCACTTCATACCGACGTGTACAAAGGGGAGGCTTGTCTGGCACGATAAGGTCTTGCTTCTTGGGGATGCGGCCGGGCTTGCTGATCCATTAACGGGGGAGGGCATTCACAACGCCATCCTGAGTGCTCAGCTTGCCGTACCGGTGATTGAAAATTCTCTAGCGCATGCCAACGCGAAACTGGAGGATTACCAGGAAGCCGTAGAAGAGAAGATAATGTCCGAGTTGAGAATAGCACGTGTGCTCTCGAAATTCTTCATCCGCTTCCCTCATCTGGCGTTTGGAATGCTCAGCCGGAGTGACGAGACGTGGAGAGCTGGCTGTGGCTTGATGTCCGGCGAACTGAAGTATGCCGATATGAAGGGAACGGCAGGCGGATTCAAAGGTATCGTTGACCGCCTGTTTCGAACCTAGGATAAGGATCTTAAGTGGCGCCAACAGGCAAAGAGTTGAATCTGTTATGATCTGGAGTGGGAGATTAGGGTGTCTAAGATACTGGAGAGAATAAACTGCCCCGATGACGTCAGGTGGCTGGACCGCCGTGAACTAGGTGAGCTTTGTTCCGAGCTCAGGGAGTTATTGGTAAGCACGGTTACTGAAAACGGAGGACACCTGGCATCCAGTCTGGGAGCCGTCGAGCTTACTATCGCCTTACACCGCGTATTTGACAGCCCCAGAGACAAGATGATCTGGGATGTAGGACACCAAAGCTACGTTCATAAATTATTGACAGGAAGAAGGGAGCAGTTTTCCTCTCTGCGTCGATATCAAGGACTCTCAGGATTTCCTGATAGAAATGAGAGTCCGCATGACGCTTTCACGACGGGACATGGCGGCACCTCCATTTCAGCAGCTCTAGGCATGGCTTTGACCCGTGACCTTGTGCGCGGTAATCATCATGTGGTAGCTGTCATCGGCGATGGATGCCTTACCTGTGGTATGGCCTACGAAGGGCTGAATCATGCCGGGCACTTGAACACAAGGCTCATTGTGGTGCTCAATGACAACGGCATGTCCATTTCACCCACAGTAGGAGCGCTAGCCAGGTGGCTGAATGTAGTACGAACGACCAATCCTTATATACAAGCTAAGGAACAGACGCGTCGGTTGCTGTCTCTCTTGCCCGGAGGGAAGAGGCTGCGGTGGGCACTGCACCGGCTTAAGGAAGGAGCCAAGGCAGTATTCATGCCCACCATGATGTGGGAACAGCTTGGCTTCACTTACCTGGGGCCGATAGACGGTCATGACGTTGCTGAACTGGAGAAAGCTCTAGTTCGGGCGAAGAACTACCACAAGCCTGTCATTGTCCACGTCCTGACTATCAAGGGCAAGGGCTACAGGCCGGCAGAGGATAATCCCACTCGCTTCCACGGTGTTTCGCCTAAGAGTGAGAGACCGGTTACAGCACCCACATATAGTCAGGTATTCGCTCAGACAGTCCGTGGATTGCTCAGGGACAATCCCAAGCTGGTAGTGATAAGTGCTGCCATGATCGAAGGCAACAGCCTATCCCCCCTGGCCAAAGAGTTCCCGCACCGCATCTACGATGTAGGGATCTCCGAACAGCATGCAGTTACACTAGCTGCCGGTCTGGCTACTCAGGGCTTCATACCTGTCGTAGCTATATACTCTACCTTCCTGCAGCGTGCCTTTGACCAAATATTGCACGATGTTTGTCTCCCTGATTTGCCTGTCATCTTCGCCGTGGATCGTAGCGGCATCGTCGGAGACGACGGCAAGACACATCAAGGGCTGTTTGATTTATCCTATCTTAGCCTAATGCCTAACATAATCGTTTGCGCGCCTAAGGACGAGAATGAACTGCGAAACCTGCTCTACACCTCCCTGACTACAGAGCATCCAATGGCAATTCGTTATCCTCGTGGGCAGGGAGCAAACGTTCCCTTAGCCACCGAGCTTCATCAAATCCCTATAGGCAAAGCTGAGATAGTAAAGCAGGGTGCGGACATGGCCATAATAGGCATCGGCTCCACCGTCATGCCTTCTATTGAAGCAGCGAAGCATCTGGCTCCCCGGGGCATTGATGCCATGGTAGTTAACGCCCGGTTCGCCAAGCCTCTAGATACAGAGCTAATTCTGGACGCAGCCAACCGCACGAAGAAGATGGTCATAGTAGAGGAGAATGTTCTTAGCGGCGGCTTTGGTGCTGCGGTGCTGGAGCTGCTGGAAAAGGCCAAAGTGTCAGATGTCAAAGTGAGGCGATTAGGCATTCCTGACGAATTCGTAACACATGGAAAGCAGGATTTTCTTCGCTCTCTCTACCATCTGGATGCCCAGGGAATAGCCAGCGAATGCATTGATTTCCTGGCTCAGTTTCATGACCATTCCATCAGGCCGTTGAGTCCTTATTCTCCTGAGCCATTCGCTTGAGCTCGTAGAGCTTGGTGATTGCCTCCAGAGGAGACAAGGAATCGATGTCGAGCCGGCCGATCTCATCGGCCAAGGGGGAGCCTTCCGCGAAAAGAGGAATCTGGAGCGACGCTTTACGCTGAGGGACCTTGCCCTTCTTAGAAACATGGCCTTCCAGTTCAGCAAGGACTTCCTGAGCTCGGACGATTACCGATTTTGGCAGGCCAGCTAGCTGAGCAACGTGGATGCCATAGCTTCTGTCGGTGCTGCCAGGGACAATCTTATGTAGAAAGATGACCTTATCTCCTTCCTCCGCCACCGCTACGTTGAGGTTTTTCACTCTGGGCAAAACATCAGCCAGGTCCACCAATTCATGATAATGAGTCGCAAAAAGGGTCTTCGCTCCAAGCTCAGGGCGGTTATGGATGAACTCGGCTACTGCCCAGGCGATGGAAAGTCCATCATAGGTCGAGGTGCCCCGCCCGATTTCATCCAGGATAATGAAGGAGCGCGAGGTAGCATTGTTCAGGATATTCGCCGCCTCAGTCATCTCCACCATAAAGGTGGATTGACCAGCGGCTAAGTCCTCCTGTGCGCCAATGCGGGTGAAGATGCGGTCAACGATTCCGATATCCGCTGAATCGGCAGGGACAAAGCTACCTATCTGGGCCAGAAGGATGATTAAGGCTACCTGCCTGAGATAGGTAGACTTCCCCGACATATTGGGGCCTGTTAGTATGATAAGTTGATTGTCCTTATTACATAAATAAGCATCGTTAAGAACAAAATTGTCCCGACCTATGCTTTGTTCCACAACAGGGTGACGCCCGCCCTTAATGTCTATGACATCCTCGTCGGTCAGCGTTGGCCTGACATAACTATGACGCACTGCCACCTCGGCAAGACTCGAAAGGGCGTCAATCTGAGCTATGGCTCTGGCGGTGGCCAGAATTGGCTCACCTCTAGCGCTTATCTGCTGACAGAGTTGCCGGAAAATGGTAGCCTCCAGGTCGGCCATCTTCTCCTGAGCATTGAGAATCAACGACTCGTATTCTTTGAGTTCGGGAGTGAAAAATCTCTCCGCCTCCGCCAGAGTCTGCTTACGAATATAATCTGAAGGGACTACGCTGAGATTAGCCCGAGATATCTCGATGTAATAGCCAAATACCCGGTTGTAGCCAACTTTCAGTGACCTAATCCCTGTACGCCCCCTTTCCCTCTGCTCCAGGCCAGCCAGATATTCTCTGGCCTGCCGCGAATCATGCCGAATTCCGTCCAACTCGGGGGAGAAACCTTCCCTTATCACACCACCTTGCTCCAAATCCCCCGGTTCATCGGCGATAGCCCCGGCGATCAGGTCCACGATATCGGGGCAGGGCTTAAGCTCGTCGCTCGGCCAGTTCATGACATCGCCATCTGTCATCGTCGCCTTCACATCCGGCACCTTTTGCAGGCTGGAGCGAAGCGTTACCAACTCCCGTGGCACAACTCTTCCGCTGCTCACTCGATTAACCAGCCTCTCCAGGTCGGCGATATCTGATAAAAGAGCAATGACCTTTCGGCGAGCCAGACTATCTCGATGAAACCAGGCCAGTGCCTCCTGCCGTCGATTCAAGATGCCGAGATCCAGAAGAGGATGCCCCAGCCAATTCTTGAGCAGCCTGCCACCCATGGCTGTCTTGCTCAGGTCAATGATGGAGAGAAGGGAGTTACCGCTTTCTCCCCACCTGCCACCTTGAAAAAGCTCCAGATTGCGAATAGTTTGACCATCGAGAGTCATAAAGGAATCTGTAGAGTAGGTAGCAAGTTTGCTCAGCCGGGGCAGAGTTCCCTTCTGTGTTTCCTTGACATAATGAATTAGGGCGCCAGCGGCCATTATAGCTAAAGGCAGACGGGCGCAACCATAACCTTCCAGGCTGGCCACAGCAAAATGCTCCAGCAGAGCTTCCCGGGCAATCTCAAGATCAAACCAGTAGTCATCCAGTCGGCTCGTGGTGAACGGCAATCGAGTGTATTCATCGCCAACTTCGGGAACAAGAATCTCGCTGGGCTGAAGGCGCTCCAGTTCAGGCATTACCCTTTCACCAGAAAGCTGAGTGGTGACAAACTCGCTCGTACTGATATCAACATAGGCAATGCCCGCGTTCTCGCCTTCGATGACCAGGCTGGCCAGATAGTTATTGCGCTTACTCTCAAGCAGATCGGGCTCGACCACCGTCCCCGGCGTTACGACACGAACGACATCCCTTTCCACCAATCCCTTGCCCGGTGGACTGAGTTGCTCGCAAATAGCGACTTTGTGACCGCGGTTAATGAGCTTAGCCAGATAATTGTCCAGGGCGTGATGAGGTATCCCCGCCATGGGCACCCTCTGCCCCTTACCCAGCTCCCGGGAAGTGAGGACAACATCCAGGTCTCGCGAGGCGACCCTGGCATCCTCGTCAAACGTCTCGTAGAAGTCGCCCAGCCGGAAGAATACGATAGCTTCGGGGTACCGTTGCTTGACCCTGAGATACTGTTTCCTGAGAGGTGTTACAGCCATCTATGCTAATTCTACTAGCTCTTCAGCAACATATAAAGTCATACTGATTGGCCTCATTGGCAACTTCGCCTGTCACTTCTTGTCATTCAGAGCGAAGCGCAGAATCACAACCGATTGCTGCCCTTCAGCGTGACAGTTAACCCCTCCCCACCATAAGGGCTTCCACAAAAACGGGGAAGCCTCTATAATGATGATGCGCCCGGGATAGGGCCGTGTTCAAGGAGTTGAGACAAGCGTTGTTAGCCGGAACTGCGATCTCTATTGACGAAGAATTCGGTGGATTGGTGGACGAGGACTGGGTGAGGAAGATAGCTCAGCAAATCCTCGAGGCTGAGGGGATGGCGCCTCCTTACGAGGTGAGCCTGGTTTTCACCGATTCTGAGACGGTGCGACAGCTTAACCGGGACTACCGGGGGATCGATATGCCCACGGATGTGCTTGCGTTCCATATGCTCTCGCACAAGGGCAGTGATGGTTTCTTCGCACTCCCTCCAGATGGCATCACTCGTGTGGGAGAGGTAATCATCTCTTACCCCAGAGCAGTGGAGCAAGCCAAAGAACAAGGTCAGTCAACCGAAAGAGAACTGGCACTGCTGGTTATCCATGGAGTACTTCACCTCTTGGGCTACGACCATCAACAACCGGAGGAAGAAGCCGGGATGAGAGCAAAGGAAAGAGAACTTCTGGACAAATGCCTGCCTTGATGGCGAACAATGCCCTGCACGAGTTCTTGCAGATTCTCAGGCTGGGGTAAGAACTACTACCTGCGTGCTGCCGGGGAGAGTCGAGGAGGTAACTGAGAGACTTGGCTTTGCTTCCGGTTCTCGAATCCTCATTTTATCCAGGAATTTGTCCACAGGACTGAGTTCGCCTGCGAATGCCTCTGTCTTGTAGTGCATCGGGATTACAATAGGAGGCGCCAGTTGCCTCACTACTTCCACAGCAGTCTCAACGGATATAGTAGACACCTCTCCGACGGGCAAGAATAGTATGTCAATATCTCCCAGTTCTTCCACCAATTGTGGACCCAGAGGATGCCCCAGGTCACCTAGATGACATAAAGTTATATCATCCATCTCGATAACATGAATGGTGTTCTTGCCCCTCAAAGCTCCCTTCTCATTATCATGGAAAACGGCGACTCCTGTGATGAAAGTGCCCCCTATCTCATATTCGCCGGGGCTTACGATTGGTTTGGGACCATTGGCGACGCCTTCGATGTAGCTGTGGCCGGGATGGAAATGGCTCACCGTTACTATGTCCGCTTTGGGCCCGGCCAGGCGGTAGCCTGTGTCAGGATGACAGGGATCTGTGATGATAGCCTTTCCTTTCCCCTTAATGAGAAAGCAGGAATGTCCTAGCCAGTTGATATCCATCGATCTCTAGCCGATAACCATTCTTCCTATCTTCGTCGATACCGGCAGCGAAATTCGAGATGCTGCTTTTCAGACCTTTAACACCAGCATCCAGCAAGCCTACGCGCCACGATTGTATCACCCAGAATTATGCGCGAAGCAATCGACATAGTCAAATACAGAGCGATTGACAACGACCAGTATGGCCGTTAACATTCACAAACCGATGATTACGGAGATGAAGAGGCGAGTATTGGAAGCTCTTCGAGAGAGGAGTGGTTATCTGTCCGGCGAGACACTTGCCAACCGGCTTGGCACCTCCAGGGTCTCTATCTGGAGGCATATTCGCAGATTAGAAAAGGAGGGTTACCTAATAGAGACCTCACGCAATGGATACAGGCTGGTTTCCTCTCCAGATTTGCTACTTCCTTTTGAATTCCCCGGCTTAGAACAGAAAATTCGCTACTTCTCGGAGATTGGCTCAACCATGGACGCGGCAAGAGAGTTAGCCAAAAAGGGAGCAGGGGAGGGGACAATCGTGATTGCCGAAGCCCAGACCCATGGCCGGGGAAGACTGGGTCGAGAATGGCTATCACCTAAGGGGGGGATTTACTTCACTCTCATTCTCCGACCCAAGATAAGTCCGGTAAACGCTCCCAGGATAAACTTGATGGCTTCCCTTGCTGTGGCAGCTACTATCCGGAAGCTCTTCGGCCTGGACGCCGGGCTGAAATGGCCCAACGATGTCTTGATCGAAGGAAAGAAGGTGTGTGGCATACTGGCTGAAATGGATGCCGAAACGGATGTCTTGAACTTCGTGAACCTGGGGATAGGTATAAACGCCAACACTTCTATTCCCCGGTTTGAAAAGACGGCGACCTCGTTGAAGCATGCCGTGGGGAAAGACATCTCCAGGAAGGAGTTTCTGGGCGCATTGTTAGTGGAAATAGAGCACCGGCAAGCTTCGTTGATGGAAGCAAGTCTGCTGGAAGAGTGGAGGAAACTGTCTGTGACATTAGGTAAAGATGTAAGGATAGTAGCACCAGGCGAGGTTATAGTAGGACGGGCGATAGATGTCGATACCACCGGGGCATTGATAATAAGGCAAAGGAATGGTTCCTTGAAGAAGGTGGTGGCTGGGGATTGTACTCAGTAGTTGGATGTTGCGACCTCATATCGTCGTCACCTCTATTCTCGTCATAATAGGCATCCAAGTGCGGAGCAAGCGCAGGGCAGACTTCACGACGGGTCTTACAGGTTATTCAATCCCGGGTTTGCGCTCTACCAAGCTGAAACTCTCCTCGCCACATACCTGATGGTCGGCTCCGCGGGTCTTGCCAGACCCCTTGAGCCGACCGTCAGGGTGGAGGTAAAGGGGAAAAAGCTCGATTAAGCGTCTTTAGCTCTAGGTAGTTCTCCTTCTTCGCACAAAGAAGATCACCAGTCCCACGACTATGGCAGCGGCCACGATTCCGACAATGAGAGCCCAATCGACCGATCGGTGAATCTCCTCAAAGTTAGCCATTATGGAATAGTCTCCGTCAACGGTGATGGTGGTTTCAGCGGCAGCGACGCCGGCTATCGTGTCCACATCCCCGCTCCAGCTGACAAACTCATAGCCGGCATCGGGCGTCGCCTCCAGGTCAATTACGGCTCCTGCGTCGTAGGCGAAACTCCCCTCACCAGGGACCGTTACCTCACCGCCGGCTGTGCTGTTAATCGCGAGGTCGTACTGTTGCGCCTCCTCCGATATCTCCCCAACCACTGTGATGCTAAGAGCGCCCGCTGCACAAGAATCGTGAGTCTCAGCAGTTGCCGCTGCGACCAAGCCCAGCCCCACCACCAGCACCACACTTAGCAGAATACTGAATCTCTCTCTCAGCTCTCTTCTCCTTAATCCCGCAAGACTGCCTTAGCCCTCACACCCTCAACCTCCATCACTCGCCCGCTCATCAAATCTGATTCCAGAGGCACCGGTTCAGTCTTATCAGAACCTGAATCCTATACGATTATAGAGTGTAACACACAAATGTTAAAATCCTGTTAAGATTGGCCAGATGTCGAGGATTTCCTGCATATTTTCGCCCTTTCACCGATGTTATCCGTACTGGTAAGGAGGTCGGCAAACTGCACAGCAATGGCTTGCCCTGCCTTTCACGCCGTTCCACTCACTGGCAACGATACCCTGACCTTGCACAGATTCGTGCTATAATGGAAAAGTGCGTGCTGCGATCGTCGGCCGGGGGCTCATCGGTGGCTCAATCGGGGCAGTTCTCAGGCAGAAGAAACAGCCAAGCAGGGAAATCGCCGGCTACAGTCGTCGCCGGAGAACACCAGCGGAGGCCTTCAGGCCAGGTG
>SOJB01000048.1 GCA_004376695.1 Dehalococcoidia bacterium
GCAAAGCCCTGTATTGCTTATTCTCCAGCAACTCCTTGAATGTGTTCTCATTCAGGGCTGCCGATGGCCGCTTCTCGTGAAGATCTTTGCTCATGTCCCACGCAAACAGAAAGCCCCGCGTCCGGTGGGACGCGGGGGCATACGCCTGACTCAGGGACCTGTACTAAGGCAAGCCCCACCACCATCGAACGAAAATGGCAATCTGTCGCCGTTTATGATCTGGGTCTGGTGATGATTTGATTTCCATATCTTGTGTCTCGTCCCGGAGAGGATTATAGCCCGCTCATACCATCGTGTCAATCATAAGACGCTGAGCCGGCCACACACGATGTTAGGCTTGTTGTTCAACGGGTCTTGCATAAGCTCTCTACGGTCTGTGCGATTTGCCAGGCAATAACCATGCGATGGGCTGTTCGTGGGAACACCTGAAGTCGCTATCACTGAAAACTGATTGATGCAGTCTGAGACGGCATTGCTGTATTTCCGTAATGCTAGGCCGAACTCTGGCATCTTGATAACGCAGCAATCGCTGTCAACCGTTAACAGTGGTTGCGGTGGAAGAGGTCTCCCGTATTAACAATTCTTTAACATTTCTGCTATAACATTTGAGAGGCGTGAAAGGCCCCTAGGAGACGAAAGGTGACAGAGAAAACGGTTCTCGTAGTTGACGACGATGTCAAGACCGTTGAACTGGTCAAGGTCTACTTGAACAGGGATGGCTACCGGGTTCTAATCGCTTACGACGGCGTTGAAGCACTGCGTGTCGCTCGAGAAAGCAATCCAGACCTAGTTGTTCTGGACCTTATGCTGCCAGACGTAGATGGTCTCGAGGTCTGTCGCACCCTCAGACATGAATCCGATGTGCCGATCATCATGCTTACGGCCAGGACTACCGACCAGGACAAACTAACGGGACTCGACTCGGGGGCAGACGATTACGTGACGAAGCCTTTTAGCCCTAAGGAACTAGCGGCCAGAGTGCGGGCAGTGCTCAGGCGTCTTCCCGGAGAGCGTGGCCCGGCACAGATTACGCGTGGTGAACTCACTATGAACTTCGTAAGGCGCGAAGCGTGGCTTGCTGACAGACTGCTGGCTTTGACGGATGTCGAGTTCAAGTTGCTTGGGGTTCTTGCCAGGGAGCCGGGCAGAGTATTCAGCCGGGGAGACCTCATCGAAAAGGCTTTGGGCTACGATTTTGCGGGTTTCGACCGCACCATCGATGTACACATACTCAACCTGCGGCGTAAGATTGAGCAGGCTCCCAACCGTCCCAGGTACATAAAGACCGTATATGGAGCGGGCTACAGATTCGTCGGAGATGAGCAGTGATACATAGCCTGTGGTTTCGTCTCCTGATAGCATTTGCCCTGGTAATAGCGGTGACCATCGGCACCGTATATCTCTTCGTCAGCCGGAGCATCGCTGGCGAAATCGAACGCTATGAGGAAATAAGGGAGCAATTCCACATCATCGAAACCCAAGCTATGTTGTCTGCTCACTATCATACGCGCGGAAACTGGGAGGGCGTTCAGTACGTAGTCGGGAATAGATCGGTTGTCTCCGGAACACGCATCATACTGACTGACTTCGACCGGGTGATCATAGCTGATTCGGAGGAAGAACTTCTCGTAGGAGAGAAGTATCAACCCGGGTCAACAGACGGTCTTTCAGGCAATTATTCAGGCACCTATTTCGTCGTATTCTCAGAAGACCAAGAGGCGATTATGGTAAGACTCTACATCGGCCCCCGATTCTTGGCAGGCACAGATGCTGCTTCGCCACGAACCTTCGGCGAGGCGATAAACCGCTTTCTCCTCTGGGGAGGCTTGCTGGCAGCTGCCATCGCTTTGGTGTTGACCTTTGTCCTGTCGCGCAGAATGTCCTCACCGATCGCTGCACTTGCAGCAACTGCCAGGCGATTGGGACGGGGTGACCTGGGGCAGAGGGTGCAACTCAAGGACAGAGGCGAAGTGCGGGAATTGGCCCAGGCGTTCAATGCTATGGCTATCGACCTGGAGCACGCCGAGCGATTACGGCGGAACCTGGTTGCCGATGTTGCCCACGAATTGAGGACCCCTCTTTCCAATATCCGAGGCTACCTGGAGGCGATTTGCGATGGAGTGATGAAGCCGGATGCCGCTACCCTCCAGTCGCTCAATGAAGAGGCAGCTCTGCTTTCGCGACTGGTTGATGAGCTCCAGGAGCTGAGTCTCGCCGAGGCCGGCGAACTGAAGCTGGTTTATCAGGAGGAAGATGTCACCGAGTTAGTCAGGCGAGCAGCGGCTTCTTGGCAGCCCCAGGTGGCAGCAAAAGGGATGTCTCTGTCGGTCGACCTGCCCGATAAGCTGCGCCCGGTTAACATTGACTGGCAACGGATAAACCAGGTGCTGCATAACCTGCTGGAGAATGCTGTGGCTCACACCGGCAAAGGAGGCATCATCACCGTGGCTGCTGCAGAACGAGGCGACTGGGTGGAGATTAGCGTATCGGATACCGGCGAGGGGATTCCTGCTCAGGACCTCCCCAATATCTTTGAACGTTTCTACAGAGTTGACAGATCACGTGCCAGAGCTACTGGAGGCAGTGGTCTGGGGCTTACTATCGCCAAGCGTCTGGTGGAAGCCCACGGCGGAAAGATCGAGGCCCAGAGCAAGCTAGGAAAGGGTAGTCACTTCTCATTTACTGTCCCTATTTTTCGGTGATTTGTAGGAAGTGCCACACAAAAGGCCCTGACACCTCCCTTCTGGTATCGTGAGGAGCCCCGATGAATCGGGACTCGGAAAGGACTATACACATGAATATGAAGCTGTTGATTGGTTTACTAGCTTTGGGCGTGACAATGCTAGTGGTGGGCCTTGTGATAGTGCTTGTAGGCTTGCCTTAGCCTACTCGTTGCTTCAGTTCATCCTGCAACGATATTAGCCCTTCAGCGAGGGGTCATATCTCTCAAGCTATTGCCTGCAGCTTCGATTGGAGGCTCAGTTCTCATCAGTCGCACAGTGTTAAGGCTCAGGCGCCCGGCCTGGTTCTCCGATGCTGGGCTTAAGCGATGGATTTGTGTCATAGGCTAACTTGGGCTAGAATACGGGAAGCCATGTGTTTAGCGGTGCCGGTAAAGATTGTATCCATAGACGGGGATGAGGCCGAAACAGAAATCGCCGGAGTGAGGCGTCGAGTTAGCATTGCCCTGACTCCGGAGGCGAAAATAGGAGATTACGTGCTTCTTCATACGGGATACGCCATAGGCGTTATAGCCGAGGCCGAAGCCGAGGAAACACTGAAGCTCCTGGAAGAAATAGCGAATCTAAGTGAAGTTCATTGACGAGTATCAAGACAGCAGGCTAGCCAAGGGGTTAGTATCGAGAATTGCCAAACACTCCACCCAGAGCATAAGACTAATGGAATTTTGTGGTGGGCACACGCATGCTATATTGCGATATGGGATTCGCCAACTAGTTCCCGAGACGGTGGAAATGAGGTCAGGGCCAGGTTGTCCTGTCTGTGTTACGGCAACCGCTGATCTGGACAAAGCCATCGCCCTGGCCCACCTGCCCCACGTTATCATCACTACTTTTGGGGACATGATGAGGGTTCCCGGCAGCTACTCTAGCTTGCAGCAAGCGAAAGCTGAGGGAAGAGATGTGCGAATAGTATATTCCACAATAGACGCTTTAGAGATCGCAGAGAACAATCCTGAGAAATCGGTCATCTTCATCGGCATCGGCTTTGAGACCACGGCACCAACTATAGCTGCTTCTGTACTCAAGGCGCGGCGGGAGAGAATCACGAACTTCTATGTTCTATCCCTTAACAAGCTGACCCCGCCGGTGATGAAGGCACTGCTCGATTCAGGTGAAATAAAGCTAGACGGCATCGTCTGTCCCGGACATGTTAGTGTCATAATCGGTTCTCATCCCTACGAATTTATCCCTGAGAACTATGGAGTTGCCTGTGTCATCTCGGGCTTTGAACCACTGGATATCCTGTTATGCGTAGATAAGCTGGTCGAGCAAATTGAAAGAGGCGAGCCCAAGGTGGAAATAGCTTACCCGAGAGGAGTGCACCCGGAGGGAAATGGAAAGGCCCGGCAACTGATGGAGGATGTTTTTGAGATTGGCGAAGCTAACTGGCGGGGGGTCGGAATCGTCCCGCAAAGCGGCTTGAGAGTGAGAGGGAAATACGAGCAATTCGACGCTGACAAGGCATTTTCCGTGAGCCTGAAACCGCCAAGGGAGCCCAAAGGGTGTCGGTGCGGGGATGTAATCCGCGGTGCAGCTACACCGCTTGAGTGCGGACTCTTCAGAGAGGTTTGTACACCGGAGAGTCCTGTAGGTCCCTGCATGGTCTCCGGCGAAGGCGCTTGCGCCGCCTACTATCAGTACGGGACTCCGGAAGATTCGTGAATTCAATGGGCAAAACAGTGGAGCGAGCTTATGGGTGACAGCATTCTTTTAGCCCATGGCAGTGGTGGCAAGCTGAGCCACGAACTGGTGGAGAAGAGAATCCTTCCCTTTCTGGCTAATCCTGCGTTGAATAAGCTGGATGATTCAGCTGTTTTCGAAGCCAGCGGGCGACTGGCTTTCACCACCGATGGCTACGTGGTGAATCCCATCTTTTTTCCTGGGGGCGATATAGGCAGGCTGGCCGTTTGTGGCACGGTGAACGATTTAGCTATGAACGGAGCCAGGCCTCTCTATTTGAGTCTCTCTGCAATCATAGAAGAAGGCTTTCTCCTGAGTGAACTTGAGCAGATAATGCAATCAATAAGCAAAGCTGCTGAAGAAGCCGAGGTAAGCATAATCGCTGGCGACACCAAGGTGGTGAATCGAGGACAAGCTGATAAGTTGTTTATCACCACCTCAGGAGTAGGGACAATCCCTCCCGGGGTTGATATCTCAGGAGCCAATGCCAAAGCTGGAGACAAGGTTTTGCTGAGTGGCACTATCGGTGACCACGGAATAGCTGTAATGAGTCAGCGCGAGGGATTGAGATTCTCCATGGCATTGGAAAGTGATTGTGCTCCCTTGAATCAGTTGGTGTCTCAAATGCTCGAGGTCTCATCGAAGATTCATTGCCTGCGTGACCCTACGAGGGGTGGGTTAGCGACCACGCTTAATGAATTGGCCCGACAATCGAAGGTGGGCATTGTGGTAGAAGAGGTTGAGATACCCGTCAAGGCAGAGGTTAAGGCTGTCTGCGAGCTCCTGGGCCTGGACCCCATTTATGTAGCAAATGAAGGAAAGCTGGTAGCTGTAGTTGACCCCGGCGATGCCGATAAGGTTTTGGCCCAAATGAAGCAACATAACTACGGCAGGGATGCTGTTATCATTGGCGAGGTAACCAGAGAGCACCCAGGGAGGGTGATAATGAGAACACAGCTTGGCCCCTCCCGAATCGTTGACATGCTATCCGGAGAATTGCTGCCAAGGATATGCTGAACGACCTCTTGGCCTGGCCTTTGCATTTTTCACTTAGCTGGGGGTTGGTTGTGGTGCTAAGCCCTCAAATATTCTCTTGAGTTCAGGTTCATCCAGAGTTTCATGAGCCATAAGTTCTTCAGCCAGCTGTTTTAGCTTTTCTTTGTTCGCCGTCAGGACTCGCTTGCTGGTATCGTAGGCCCGCTGGATAATAGCGTTCACTTCTCCATCAATTGCGTCGGCTATCTTTTCACCGTAGTCCTTGTGTTCGCTGATCTCACGGCCGAGGAAGACGAGTTCCTGCTTTCGGCCAAATGTCCGCGGACCCAGTTTCTCGCTCATGCCATACTCGGTGACCATCTTCCTGGCCAGCTTAGTTGCTTGCTCCAGGTCGTTTTGGGCACCGGTGGTGATCTCCCGGAAGATGATTTCCTCGGCAACACGTCCGCCCAGGCTTACTGCCAATGTATCGTCAAACTGCGACTTAGTCCAAAAACGGCGGTCTTCAGATGGCAGAAGGCGTGTCCAGCCTGCTATCATCCCCCGAGCGACAATGGAAACCTTGTGCACAGGGTCAGCATTGGGCAAGATCCTTGCCGTCAAGGCATGCCCGCTTTCATGGTAGGCAGTTATTTCCTTCTCTCTGGGGCTTATTACACGGCTTTTCCTTTCCGGTCCGGCTATAGTGCGGTCGGCAGCATCCTCAAGCTCCTTCAATGTTATATCCTTACGGTTGCGCCGAGCAGCCAGGATGGCTGCTTCATTGATTAGATTGGCTAGGTCAGCGCCGCTGAAGCCCGGCGTTCCCTTGGCTACAGTTTCGAGGTTAGCTTCCTTGGCCAGCGGCACGCCCTTGGCATGTACTTCCAGAATAGCCTTGCGGCCTTTTATATCGGGCAGGTCGATGACAATGTGGCGGTCAAAACGGCCGGGACGTAATAATGCCGGGTCGAGGATATCGGGGCGATTGGTGGCAGCCATGACAATGATGTTAACACTGGTATCGAAGCCATCCATCTCAGCCAGAATTTGATTCAGGGTCTGCTCCCTTTCGTCGTGCCCTCCACCCAAGCCAGCGCCGCGGTGTCGGCCTACGGCATCGATTTCATCAATAAATATCAGGCACGGCGCATTACGCTTGGCTTGTTCAAATAAATCCCTGACCCTGGCGGCACCCACGCCCACAAACATCTCGACAAATTCGCTGCCGCTGATAGAAAAGAAGGGCACCTTGGCCTCTCCAGCTATTGCCTTGGCTAGCAAAGTCTTACCAGTTCCCGGCGGCCCTACCAGGAGTACTCCCCGTGGAATGCGTCCCCCCAGCGCCTGGAATTTCTGGGGAGACCTGAGGAATTCCACTACTTCCTGGACTTCCTCTTTGGCTTCGTCGGCTCCGGCAACATCGGCGAAGGTTACATCGGGTCTGTTGTCGATACGTAATCGTGCGCGGCTTTTGCTGAAATTGAAGGCTTGTGTGCCGGCGCCCCGGGCGGCACGGAAGAACAGGAAGTAAAACAAGGCCCCAATCAGCAACATGGGAAGGATGACCTGCAGGGCAATCATCCCCCAATTAACACCGCCGGCTTTCACGTCGATTTCTACTCCTGCTGGTCCCAGAATTACCCCTTCACCTTCCAGGTAAGTACGCAGCTCATACGTACTACCCGCAAATGCCGCTGTGGTTTTGGGCTCGTCACCTTGTAAGCCAACGAGGGTGTCACCATCTTGCCGGATGGTATCGATTTGCCTCTTAGCGTTAAGCATAAATGCATCTATATGTACCTTGTGCTCGTCTCCAAGCTTAGCATTGTGCTCCAGTCCACTGCCATCAAAGTCAAGTTTCACCTGCACTACATCCTCATCTATGAGGTTATCTTGAAGACGTTTGTTCAAGTCACTCGTAGTTCCCGAGTATGCAGCCCAATGCGTAACTCGGTCACCGTTCAAGCCGATCACCTTCTCCCCCTCTTGCCAGTATCCAATGGTATCGACCTGTTTCTTAGCTGGATCGATAAACTCAGCCAGGGATAATTCCTCAGGCCCGTCCTTTGGCACAAGAGCAAATACGAGAGCCACTATCGCTATGAGAAGCAGCATATAGAAGAATCCGCTGCGCCACCATTTTGTTTGCATCTGTCTAACCTCGTTCAGTATTATAGCAGGTATATCGTAGATTGAAAAATGCCACTCTTGATGCGGATGGCGGAGTGGTGTTGAAGCCGAGTGCAGGCGCCTTGCAGTAGTGCATTGTGGTCAGAACCTACGTGGCATGACCGGCCTCGTCAGGTTCTCCCATAAGTGGTATAATACAGAAGGAGGTTACTGGCTTTCTGGAAGCAGAGGAAATAGCGCGTCTGGCCACCGAACTTGCTTCTGAGAAGCAAGCAAGGGATATCGCCATGCTTGACGTTAGAACCTTGTGTTCTTTCGCTGACTATTTCGTCGTCTGCACTGGGGATAACAGGCGGCATATTGAAGCTATTTGGCAGGACATAGGTGGAATATTGAAGAGTAAGGGAGTTCTGCCTCATCATAATGAGGGGACCCCTGATTCAGGTTGGATGCTGACCGACTTCGGTTCGGTCATCGTGCATATATTCGCCCCGCTGGAGCGGGACTATTATCAACTGGATAGATTATGGGACAAGGCGATGCCGGTGGTGCGAATTCAATAGATCCAGTTGTCGAGATCCCGGTCATAGCTGAGAATCTCCTCTGCTGAGAAGAACAAGTCTATTTCTCCCGAGGCATTGTCCAGCGAATCGGAGCCATGCACCAGGTTATGCCCGATATCGATGCCGAAATCGCCTCTGATAGTGCCGCTGGAGGCTTTGGCAGGGTCAGTTGCCCCCATCACCTGTCGTATTACTTCCACGGCGTTCCTGCCCTGGAAGACGATGGCGATAATCGGGCCGGAGGTAATGAAATGTAGCAGATCGTCAAAGAAGGCCTTACCTGTATGAACAGCGTAATGCCGCTGGGCCAAAGCTCTGTCCATGTGCAACATCTTCATAGCCACGATGCTAAGCCCCTTCTTCTCCAGGCGGGAGATGATTTCCCCGGCCAGGCCCCGTTGTACGGCATCAGGTTTGATAAGTACTAAGCTCTTCTCCATCTTCTACTGGCTCCTTTCTAAACCCTTATGAGCAGGGTGATCAGATCTACGTCATCTAGGGAATCAACCGCTTTGTCAGCTTCCTCGAGTTCTTGTCGAGGGTGCGTACTGGCTACGGCCAGGCATTTCATCCCCGCGGTTTTGGCTGCTTTGATTCCCAGAGGAGAATCTTCGATCACCAGGCAATCGTCAGGTGCCACTTCCAGCTTCCCGGCGGCCAGCAGATATGCCTGGGGACTGGGTTTGCTCTCGGATACTTCTTGACCGAAGACGATACAGTCGAAAACTCCTTCCAGATGAAGCTCGCCAATGACCAGGTCGATATTCTCCTTCGGCGTTGAAGAGACGAGGCCCAGCCTGAAATTGCCCTTCTTAATGGAATTCAGCAGCCTTACTGCCCCGGGAAAAGCCTTCATGTTTCCCCTTGCCCTCCGTTGAAAGTTCTCTTCTTTCTCCTGTGCTATGATTCCGGCATCCCCGGCAAGGAGCTTCCTGTCCATAACGCTACTGATTATGAAGTCGTTTCGGGCGCCAAAGAGCCGGGCAAAACCTTCCTTGGTCAACGTTACCCCCCTTCTAGCGAAGGTCTCCTGCCATGCAGCGAAGTGGAAAGGACCGGAATCGACAATAACGCCATCCATATCCCAGAGGACGGCCCTTCTTGACTGTCTCCAGACGTAGAACAAGAAATCGCCTTCCGCTATAACCGAATTGTCCTGGAGAGTAAGCACTCCTCGGGCCTCCACCAGCCTCTTCGTCAGTTTTGTGACCCAGGCAGATGCTCGGATGGGCTGATTGATGGGTGCTGCATGTTTGAATCTTATTTCACTCTTGGCGGTAACGCCGAACTCGATTCCATGGCAAAGCATGGCGTAAGCAGTTACCTCATCGAGGAGGGTGTAGAGGATGCCGCCATGGATCGCATCGTTCCAGCCTTGGTGAAACTCTCCGGCGGTGAATTCCGCAGTGACTTTTTCCCCATCGTGAACAGGTTTCAATCTCAGCCCGATAGCGTTCTCCTGGCCACAGGCAAAACAGAGCCTTGTTGTGTACTCAACATCTAATCTCGGGATTTCCACTTCCTGGTCTTCCTTGCTTCACTTGGAGTGACAAAAGGGGGCGTCTTATCTCTGGGCTTGGTTATATGAGGAGAGCGAAGGTATAACGGCTGCAGGGTAACCGGGTCATCCTGTTCTCCTCCGCTCAATTTTCGCCAACCTAATGTAGCCAGAGTGCTGCCTCGGAATGGGCTGTTACTTGGGGCAATTATAGCTTGCTTGCCCAGGTCTTGCTGTATTTGGCTCATTATGTCGTCAGGAATCTCACCGCAAAAAAGCGTCTTCTGCTTGATTCGACGGCACAAAGCTCTGACTGCGGTTAGATTTGCCTCTTCCAGACAGTGCCATTCACCATGCTCTTGCCGGTAAAGAGCTGTCGCTATCTCCTCGCGACCAGCCTTGTGAACCGGGCGCAGAGGAAATCCGGTGAAGCCAAAGGGATAGGCTTCAGCCTCTAATGTGTCTACACCAAGCAAAGGAATATTCAGGGCGGCAGCCAGCCCCTTGGCAGCGCTCATGCCTACTCGAAGCCCGTTAAAGCTCCCTGGACCTTTAGCTACAATGATTGCTTCCACAGAGCGTAGCTCGACCTTCGCTTGCTGTAACAGGCAGATCAAGTTCGGGAGCAGTTCCGTCGTGTGGTTTCGCGCTGTCTGCCAGGTTAGCGAAGTTAATGTCTCACCTTCATGAGACAAGGTGACACTGGCTGTATTGGATGAAGTATCTATAGTTAATTCCATATTAGAAATCCGAACTCCAAGCTCCAAATAGATGATCCCGGAATGCGAAATGCCAGAGCAAAAGCCAAGAAGTCCAGCATCCTGTATCCAGTGTTAGTATTATTCTTTCCTTGTCAGTTGTTCGATCAGTTCCCGGTGGCGCTCGCCTTGCGGTTTCAGACAAATAGAGCGTTCTGTCTCAGAAGCAGGGATGTAGTGAAGAGAGATAAGCAAACTCTCCCGGGGCACTATCTGCAACCCTTTGTCTGCCCATTCAACCACACAGACTCCATCGCCGTAAAAATACTCCTCCAGCCCCAGGTCAGCGATTTCCTCAATACGATCGAGGCGATAGAGGTCGATATGGTATAGGGGAAGCCTGCCGTGATACTCTCTAAGGAGGACGAAAGAGGGACTGAACGCATATTCCTTTATAGCCAGTCCATGAGCGATGCCCTGGACGAGGCACGTTTTCCCCGTTCCCAACTCGCCTACGAGAAGGAAGACATGGCCTTTCTGGGCCAGTTCCCCGAGATAGCTTCCCAGAAGCTGAGTCTGTTCAGGGCTATGGGAATCCAGTCTTAAGAACTCCATTCTTGAAGTGCTCCCAACCTCCTTTTGGGCACGGGATAACGTCTCCCTTGCTATCCACGACAGTTACTCGTGTTGCCAGCTTCTCTTCCGTTACGTCACCGATTACGGTCACGGGGCAATCCAGGGCTAGCCTGACCCGGGCGATAGTGGCCTCATCAGCAGTGAAAAGAATCTGGTAATCCTCTCCACCGCACAGAGCCAGCTCCTCATAGTTAGGGAAATTCGCCCTGACCACCTGGTGCACCGGCAGTTGTTCCATTCTTATCCTAGCATTCACTTTGCTCAGTTCACATATATGGTTAAGGTCAGCGATAAGCCCGTCGCTTACATCTATGGCCGTTCTGACTCCTTCTTGGATCAGGATTTGCCCTTCTCTGATCTTTGGCATGGGCTTCAGATGAGCTTGTCTCAGGATACGGCCTCCTTCACGATCTGAGACGGACTTGCCGCGAAGCATTTCCAGGCCGGCTGCCGATGATCCCAGATACCCTGTGATAGCTATTCGCTCGCCGGGAGAAGCTGTTGACCTCTTGAGTATCATCTTACCTTTGGAGCGGCCTATGATCATTACAGTGATAACTACATTGGGGGCGGCAGCTATATTGCCTCCAACTATGGCCACTCCGAATTCCCTGGCCAATTGTGCCATGGCATCAGAGAACTCGGAGATGTCCTCTGTCTCGAGTTCACCGGGCAGTGCCAGAGAAAGCAAGGCGTACCTGGGAATGCCACCCATGGCTGCTATATCGCTTAGATTCACTGCCAGTGCTTTCCAGCCCAATCCCTTCCAGTCAGTGGTGCGCAGATCGAAGTGTATATCCTGAACCAGAGTGTCTGTAGTAGCCAACTGGATGCCATCGTCGCTCTGCCAGGCAGCGGCATCGTCGCCAATGCCCACCAGGACATCTCGCCACGGAGCCTGTTCAGGAATTTCGTATCTGGCGATGCTGGTGTGTATAAGCCTGATGAGGCCGAATTCTCCTAACTCAGATACCTTCATCGGTTGCATTATAACATTAGCTTCATTCGACGTTCTAGCTTGGAGGCATTACTGGCACTCAAAGCATAGATAGCATAGACAATGTAACATTCTGGCCGGATGGCGTTGAAAACCAGAAGACTCGCTTGTTGCCCTTTTTCTGCCTATGATATAATGACTGAATTATGCGTGATTACGAGCTGGTAGCTATAGTTAGCCCCGAGCTTGATGAGGAGGGAGTGTCCGGCGTCATAGAGAGGGTGACTCAGTCCATTAGTAGCCGTGGCGGAGAAGTGGAAGAGATAAAGAAGTGGGCGAGAAGAAAGCTGGCCTACCCTATAAGGGAGTTCATGGAGGCTGATTATATCCTGGCTCGCTTCAAGTTAATGCCGAAGCCGGTTAAGGAACTGGAGGCAGAAATGAGTGCTGCGGGAGATATTCTGCGATATCTTGTGATAAAGCTCGGTGATTGACATGGCAAGCTTGAACAAAATAACGCTCATTGGCAATGTAGGCAGTGATCCAGAAATGAGGTACACGCCGAACGGAAAAGCGGTTACATCTTTCAGTCTGGCTACTAACCGTCGTTACACTACTACTGCTGGAGAGACCAAAGAAGAAACGGACTGGTTCAGGGTCAGTGCTTGGGGCAAGCAGGCCGAGCAATGCAATCAGTTCTTGAGCAAGGGGAGGCAAGTCTACGTTGAAGGGAGGTTGCACGCCCGCAGTTGGGAAGGACAGGACGGACAGACGCGTACCAGCCTTGAGGTGACTGCAGATCGCGTGCTTTTCTTGGGCAAGCGAACAACAGCTGCCCTTTCTGAAGAAGGGGAGCTTGAGCCTGAAGATTTACCATTTGACTAGAATGAAGGAGAAGGAGATTTGGCTGATATCCGAAGAGTAAGAAGAACGAGGAGCTTTGTGGCCAGGCCGGCGATCTGTCCCTTCTGCAAGGGGAATATGAAGGTTGACTACAAGGATATTTCTGTGTTGTCTCGCTATATTTCCAGCCAGGGCAAGATTGTATCGCGACGAAGGAGCAGAGCCTGCGCTAAGCATCAGAGAAACTTGGCGCATGCCATAAAGAGAGCTCGTTATCTCGCTATGCTGCCTTACGCACCAACCCATATTTGGAAAACAGGAGGCGTGGGCCTATCACGGTCGGCGGTTTGAAGGATGCCAAAGCGTACTTATCAACCAAAGCGAATTCCCCGGAAGCGCAGCCTGGGTTTCCGCGCTCGGATGGCCACTCGGGGGGGCAGAAAAGTGCTCAGCGCAAGGCGTCTTAAGGGGAGGTACAAGCTGACTCCAGTTTGACTCCATCCTATGAAGGAGCCCCGAGCTTTAACTAAAAGGGCGCAATATACACTGGTTTATCAACAGGGCGAAGTATGGGCAAGTAGCCTGGTTGTGATGAAGGCGGCGCCCAACAGTCTATGTCTGAGCCGATATGGTTTTTCTGTGACCAAGAAAGTGGGAAAAGCGGTACAGCGCAATCACTTGAAGAGGTTGCTCAGGGAAACAATGAGGCTGCGATCGCTGAAGCCGGGCTGGGATATCGTCTTCATTGCGCGCTCCGTAGCAGTCAATGCTGATTATCACCGGCTGGAAAGGACAGTAACCGAGCTTCTGGCGCGGGCGCAATTACTGGAGAGCAACGAATGAGTCGAGTAGCTCTTGGTTTGATAAAACTGTACCAGAACACGATTTCTAGGGTCGTCCCTAGTGTCTGTCGTTTCAAGCCTACCTGCTCTCAGTATGCACTTGAGGCAATCAAGAGATACGGGTTTGGCCGAGGCACCTGGCTAGCAACCAAGAGGCTGGTTCGGTGTAATCCCTTCACTGAAGGCGGCTATGACCCGGTACCCTAGTTGTTTATGAGAATGAAGCAAGCAAAGATATCATTCCTCGTTACGATTCTACTCCTTAGCTCGATCGTGGTTTCCTGTATTCCAGGTCAGGGTCAGCCGGCAACAGGATGGGCAGGTACTGCATTTTATGATGGCGTCATCTATGCCGGCACTCTGGACGGCAGGGTGGTTGCCATAAACGCCACGAGCGAAGAGGTGCAATGGTCTCGTCCCATTGGTACTGAGCGCTCCAGCGGGATATTGTCATGCGGCCAATCATCTGTTTCCTCTGCTATATATGCCACGCCGATAGTGGATGGGGATCTAGTCTATATTGGCACTTATGGTGGCCAGGTATATGCCCTGACCATAGACCGGGGCACCGAGAGGTGGATTCACCCCAGAACTGGTTCAGTAGGAGCTATTGTCGGTAGCCCAGTTATAGCTAATGAAACTATCTACATTAGTAGCTCAGATGGCACGGTCTATGCTTTGGATATGACCCATGGCGACGAGAAGTGGGAATCTCAGCGCATGGCTGACAAACTGTGGACAGGCCCCGCTGTTGTGGGTGATACTCTCTATGTGAGCACTTTTGATGGCCATATCTATGCCCTATCGGCTGAAACAGGTGGATTGCTGGACTGGTCCTTTGAATTGGAGGCCGGTTTTGCCTCTTCACCGGTGATTCGCGAAGGCACAATCTATGTGGGCTCTTTTGATAACAACCTCTATGCCATAGAGATTGGTGCCAGCGAACCCGCATGGAAATCCGCGGGCCGTAAGTGGTTTTGGGCCGGCCCCGTGGTTCATGAGGGAGTAGTTTATGCCGGCTGCCTCGATGGCAAACTCTACGTTCTTGATGCTGAAACAGGCGACAAGATGGGCGAGTACGATGCTGGAAGTCCCATAGTCTGCTCACCTGTTATGATGGATGGTCTGCTGATAGTGGCTGATGAATCAGGCACCGTACATGTTTTCGACCTCAATGCTGAGCCTCAAGACAAGGCGACGCTGTTAAAGGCCATCCGGATCGGTGCCGCTGTCAGGAGTTCCTTCTGCGCTCACGCAGGTCTTGTCTATATTCGAGGGGAAGATAACCGCATGTATGTTGTGGACGTTGATAAAGGGCGGATAAGCTGGGAATTCTCCCTGGCCACGGAGGAATAAGGGGCAATGTTAGCACCGCTAGAGTTGTGGTATTTGATCATACTGGAGCCCATTCTTAATGTGCTGATCGCCTTAAGCCATATTCTAATTGGTCAGTTCGGGTTGGCGATCATCGCCCTCACCGTTATCGTTCGTTTAGTCTCCTGGCCTCTTACCAAGCGACAGCTCAGTTCCACTAAGGCTTTGCAGGATATGCAGCCGAAAATGCAGGAATTGCAGAAGAAATACGGCAAGAATAAGCAAAAGCTTCAGCAGGAGATGATGAAGCTCTACAAGGAAGCAGGGGTAAACCCCCTGGGCTGTTTATGGCCTATGCTGATTCAGTTTCCTATCTGGATTGCTCTCTATCAATCCATTATGAGAGCTCTGGCTACGACGCCAGAGAACTTGCTTGCCCTGCACCGTCATCTTTACTCCTGGGAGGTGGTGCGTCAAGCGATTCCGTTGAGCAGTCGATTTTTGTGGCTCAATTTGGGAGAACCTGACCCGTATTTCATTTTAGCCATCATAGTCGGTGGCACAATGTGGGTACAGCAGAAGATGACCCAGGCGCCATCCGCTGATCCAAGGCAGCAGTCCACAACAAGGATGATGACGATGATGATGCCGCTTATGTTTGGTATGTTAACATTGATGTTCCCCAGCGGCTTGGCCCTATTCTGGGCTGCTTCCAATGTAATTGGTATTGCGACTCAATATTTCTTCACCGGTGGCTGGGGTTACCTCAAATTCCGTTCTCCATTTCAGTCAACACCAGTGCAAGGAAGATGAGCGAGCGTTGTAGAGGCGGTGGCAAATTGCTGAAGAAGGATTGAACTATGGAAGAGATTGAGATAGTGGCTGCGACGGTAGAACAGGCGATTGAGAAGGCAGAGGCACAGCTGGGATTGAGGCGGGAGCAGTTCAAGGTGGAGGTTATCAGGGAAGAGAGGGCGGGGGTTTTGGGGGTAGGAAGCAGAGATGCCGTAATCAGGGTCATTCCAATAACCACACCGGAAGGAGCCTGCCCTGAACCTGTCGAAGGGGCTGTGGTTGAGGTGGCCGCGAATGTACTGGATACGCTGCTTGAGTTGCTGGGCGTAACGGGCCGGGTCGAGGTGCTATCGGATGAGATACCCCTGTCTTTTGACATAACAGGTGAGGATCTGGGCATCTTGATTGGTCGGAGAGGTCAGACCCTGGCTGCTCTGGAATATATTACCAAGCTCATAGTAACCAGACGATTAGAGGCCTGGCTGCCGTTAAGTGTTGACGTTGCAGGATACAAGAAGCGTCGTTATGATTCCTTGCAGAGACTGGCCATGTATTTGGCCGAGCAAGTGAAGGCAAACCGCCGTGCCATAACTATGGAGCCGATGCCTGCTGACGAACGCCGTATTGTTCACCTAGCTTTGGCTGACAATCCTGACGTGACAACTCACAGCATAGGTGAGGGTGAAAGCAGGAAAGTGGTTGTTGTGCTGAGGTAGAGCTAGCCATGTTCCCGAAAATAGGCGCCAGGGTTAACGTCATTCAACTCGAAGAGAACATCCTCCGCTTCTGGAAAGAGCATAGAATCTTCGAGAAAAGCATCGAGATAAGAAAAGGGGGGCCGCTTTATGCCTTCTACGAAGGCCCCCCTAGCGCAAATGGCAGCCCGGGAGTTCATTCCGTGCTGGCTCGCCTATACAAGGACGTTGTCTGCCGGTACTGGACGATGAAGGGATGTCATGTGCCACGAAAGGCCGGGTGGGATACCCACGGCCTGCCTGTTGAGTTAGAGGTAGAGAACTCTCTCGCCCTCACCAGTAAGACTCAAATCGAGGCATATGGGGTGGCTCGATTCAATGACCGTTGCCGCCGCACCGCTCTCAAGTACATCAAAGAATGGGAAGCCATGACTGAACGCCTCGGCTACTGGCTAGATATGGAGCATCCTTACGTAACCATGGACAACAGCTACATCGAATCATGCTGGTGGATAGTGAAAGAGCTATGGGACAAGGGCCTGGTTTATCAGGGCTACAAAGTAACTCCGCATTGTCCCAGATGTGGGACTTCCCTTAGCTCTCACGAGGTTGCTTTGGGCTATGAGGATACGGAAGACCCTTCAGTGTACGTCAAATTCAGACTCGATCCCAGTTCACTTGAGAGCAGAGCAGAGTGCGAGTCTTCTCTCTTACCTTCTTCCTTGTTGAGTAAGCCGACATTTCTCCTGGTCTGGACAACAACACCATGGACGCTGCCTGGCAATTCAGCTTTGGCGGTTGCTTCTCACGCTGACTATAGCGTACTGGAAGGTGATCAGGATTATCTGATCTTAGCTACGAAGCTTGTGGATAAGATTGGATCTGAGGGATACACCGAGACAGCAATCGTTCAAGGCGAGGCTCTCGTGGGCCTTGAATATGAACCTCTATTTAATCCTCACAGTTTCGGCGTACAGCGTCTTGATCTGCCGACCCTGTGTGCGGAGGAGACAACAGATAGCTTGACTTATCCTGTGATCGGTGCAGATTTTGTCTCCCTGGATGAAGGCACCGGTGTAGTTCATATCGCTCCTGCCTTTGGAGAGGTTGACTTCGATATCGGGATGAGTAGCGGGCTGGATTTCGTTCAACCGGTAGACTTAGAGGGCAAGGTTATGGGTACATATCGCTTTGCCGGCGAGTTCGTCAAAGATGCTGACCCTCATGTTCTGGAGGACCTCAAGTCGCGGGGTCTGGTCTACCGAAGCGAAAGTATCACCCATACTTATCCTTTCTGCTGGAGGTGCGAAACACCTCTGCTTTACTATGCCAAACCGGCTTGGTATATCAGGACGACAGCAGTGAAAGAAAAACTGATCTCGGGCAATTCCGAGATAGATTGGCATCCTGACCACATTAAGCATGGTCGGTTTGGCGATTGGCTGGAACACAACGTTGATTGGGCCTTTTCCCGGGAGAGATACTGGGGAACTCCGCTCAATATCTGGCGGTGTTCCTCATGTGACAAATGTGAGTGTGTCGGCAGTGTGCAGGGATTGAGCTTGCAGCTGAATGTCAGTGGCTTGACCACGCCCCTGGATTTGCATCGCCCCTATGTAGACGAGATTACCTTTGCCTGTCGTGAGTGTGGTGGCAAGATGCAACGCGTTCCTGAAGTGATTGATTGTTGGTTTGATGCTGGGGCTATGCCGCTAGCCCAGTGGCATTATCCGTTTGAAAACGAAGATAGGTTCAAGCAGAATTTCCCCGCCGACTTCATCTGTGAGGCAGTGGACCAGACTCGAGGCTGGTTCTATACCTTACATGCCATATCCACGTTGCTTTTCAGTCGTCCTTGCTTCAGAAATGTCATCTGCCTAGGGCATGTTGTCGATGCCCGAGGTGAGAAGATGAGCAAATCCAAGGGCAACGTAATCGCGCCATGGGCTGTGCTCAGTGAGCACGGTGCCGATGCCCTGAGGTGGTATACGCTGGTTTCCACAGCAGGGGAAGACACCCATCGCTTCTCCACCAAGATGCTGGATGAGACAACACGCAAATTCCTGCTTACTTTGTGGAATACGTATTCCTTTTTTGCCCTTTATGCCAATATTGACTTCGGCAACGAAGTCGACAAGACGGGCGAGTGTTTACTCAATCCTCATTTGTCGGAAGGCGACAGAACTGTGCTGGACAACTGGATTATTTCAGAACTTAACCGGCTGGTGGGCGAGGTTTCCAAACACATGGATAGCTATAATCCCACTACTGCGACACGTAGAATTGAGGGGTTCGTCGACATTCTCTCTAACTGGTATGTCAGAAGAAACCGCCGCCGCTTCTGGAAAGGCGAGAACGACGCCGATAAGCTGGCCGCGTACGGTACGCTGTACCAGTGCCTAGTAACTCTGTCCGGGCTGTTATCTCCCTTTGTGCCATTTGTGGCTGAGGAGCTCTACCAGAATTTGATTCGCTCTGTTAATCCCGAGGCCAGGGAGAGCGTTCATCTGACTGATTTTCCCGTAGCCGATGAGGCCAAGATCGATGACAGGCTGAACAGCGACGTTAGGCTAGCCATGAGAATATCCAGCTTGGGCAGGGCGGCAAGGGCTAAGGTAGGGATCAAAGTGCGCCAGCCACTGGGAAAAGCTGTGGTTATGGTAGAGGGCGAAGCGGAGAAAAGCGCTTTGGAGCGACTGGCGGTGGAGGTAATAGAGGAGATAAATGTCAAGCAGTTGGTCGTACTGAGGGCCGAAGAGAAACGGGGCGAATTCCCTTCAAACATGCCGGATTACAGTCTGGCCAACGATGCCAGGTATTGGGTAGCCATAAGCACCGAGCTGACTCCTGAGTTGATTGCCGAAGGAGTGAGCAGAGAGCTTGTGCGTCACCTTCAGAATATGCGGCGCAATGCCCAGTTTGATATCACGGATCAGATTGTCACCTATTACCAGACAGAAGGGCCCTTGCTGAGACAGGTCATAGACGCTTTTGGTGGCTATATCAAACAGGAAACCCTGTCTCGTGAACTCGTCGATGATCTGCCTCCTGATGGAGCCTACGTGGAGAATCATCGCGTCCTGAATGCCGAGGTTTCCCTGGCGATCAGGCGGGCGAATCCAAGTGAAATCGGTGCGGATTGCCCGCCGTGAATCGGTGAATAATGGCGACAATTCCGCCTGAGCACATGGCTATCGGCATTCACTCATTATCTGATGGGCTACAGACCTTGTCCAGCATTCGGTGTCTGGTGCACGGGTTTTGAAGGGAGAGAGGCCGTCCTAGGGAGCAGGGCGTTCTATCAGTCGTACCGAGGTCGTTCTGGTATCTTCGCCCCTAACGAAGACTATTTCTGTCTCTTCGCCGATTCCGCTCTTTCGAATGGCTCTGACAAGGTCGGCAACATCACTTATTTCCTGGCCTCCGAAGCTGATGATGATGTCGTCCTTTCTTAGTCCGGCAGCATCGGCGGGGCTGTCAGCAACCAGTTCCACAATAAGCGCTCCCCTGTTTACAGCCAGATTCTTCGCCGCAGCCAGCGAGGGATCCACGGTATATAATCCCACTCCCAGCCACGGGTATGTCACGTGACCATGACGAATCAGATCCGGGATGATGAGCTTAGCCTCATCGCTGCCTATGGCAAAGCCCATGCCTTCCACTCCATGGGCGACTATCTTGATGCTGGTAATGCCTATCACCTCACCGGCCATGTTCACCAGTGGCCCGCCGCTATTGCCGGGATTGATGGCTGCCGTGGTTTGAATCAAGCCGTAAAGGATGTTCCCCTCGACATTCATTGTCACAGTCAGGCGACTGACTATGCCCTCAGTCGCTACAATCCCCTCTCCCAGAGCATTTCCGATAGCTATTACCCATTCACCGAGAGCTAGCGAGCTTGAGTCGCCCCAATCAGCATAAGGCATATCTGTGGCTTCTATCTTTATCACGGCCAGGTCAGAAAGCGGATCCGTGCCTACTATGTTCGCGGCGAAGGTTCTTCCATCATCCAACTCTACATAAACGCTCTGGGCATTTTCAACTACATGGCTGTTGGTGACGATGTATCCCTTGTCGTCGATGATTATGCCGGACCCGGCAGCACGTTCCGTCCGTTCTGTATATCGGCCGAAGAAGCCAGAAGATATGACCGTCTCTGTAGTTACAGAAACCACGGACGGCATTGCCCTGGCGATTACCGGTGGAAAATCAGGCAAGCGACTCGCAGGCTCGCTCTCTGGGAACGTCCAATCGCCGTCGGTGTGCGGAGTAGAGCTGTTGAGCTGGAGCGGACTGATCCCCGGTGAAACAGACGCAGCCCAGATACTGATACTTAACGTCAGCGTTATCAGTATCACGGCAGCCAGAATACGCTTGCTCTTGTCAGACATCTTTTGCTATGGTAATTATAATCGCTACCTCTTCTTTCGGCAAGATATCTGTGCTCGGATTCAGGGCAGAGCGCGCCATGTATGAGATGCGCGCCAGGAGATCGTTGGGAGGTTCTACAAACAGACTGATCTGGTTCAGATAAACTAGTGACATACGAGTTATGAAGAGACGCTATAACGGTTGCCCTATGTGTGTTCGTGGTGAGATTCCGGGATATGGGAGCCTGGCTAGTATCGTGGTGCTATTAGGGAGAGCCAGGCAAAGACTCAAATGGCTTGATTACTGCAGATCCCATAATCAAAACGCCCGCCTCGCCTATATCACTGGCGACAGAAGTGGCGTGGTCTTTCTGATTCTCCGATAGATGAAGGACTCAGCTGTAGCTTTCCTGCGACGCTCCGCCTACCGGGACTGCTTCCGCTGATCTCGTCAGCCGCGCAATGACAAAGGGAGAGCACAGTGAATGGGGCAACTGCGTTCTCAAACAGCCTCAACAGTTTGGGGTTCCAGAATCTCAGTTCATAGTGTGTCCCCCACCACACACTGTCCGCGGGATTTGGCATGTGCGCCAGTCGGGATGTCACCTCACAGATCAACCTACTTCGCTTGTCTTACACAAAGAAACAGAAGCAAGGCAGCGACGCTTTTCGCGTCGCAGATTTCGCCCGACATTATGAGCAGCGGTATCTGTTCTGACGGAACTCGGACCAGCTCGATGCTTTCGGTATCCTCAGCCACAAGGCGACCGGGCACAAGATCAGTAGCGAAAAAGCAATGGAGGTATTCTGTGCCGTAGCCCGGGATGGCATAGAACCCCCCCAATCTGTCTATTCTGCGAGGGAAATAGCCGATTTCCTCCTGTAATTCGCGACACACAGCATCAACAGGGTCTTCACCGGGGTCAATGCCACCAGCAGGTATTTCGAGCAGAAACTTACCCACTGCATGGCGGAATTGGCGAACCAGAAGCACATTATCTTGTTCATCAAGGACCGCTACAGCCACACAATCGCTATGCTTCACCACCTCTCTGGTGGTTTCTTTACCGCTGGCATTCTCCACAGTATCGACGCGCACACTCACTGCGCGCCCCTGATAAATCTGTTGGGTAGCCAGCGTTTTTTCCGGCTTTAACATACTCTTGCGCCTTGGCTACAACTGCATCGCCTGATTATCACGTTTCAGCTCTAGAAGTAGAACATAAGAGACATCCCATAGCAGTCGGAGAACCCGGGCAGATGACCGACTATCTTCTGCATCGAGGCAGCTTCGCCTTTGCCTTACCGACCCTTATATTGACCTCCGTTCCCTGCTCCTCTCAGTTTTTGCCACAGCAAGCCATAGAAATGGGCTGGCTGATGGATTCTCAAGAAGCGAACTGTGTGACCGCTGAGCTGCACTCTGACATTCTGTCCCTCTGATAAAGGCACTTCAACCTGTCCGTCAATGCTAAGCACGACCCTGTCTCGGCGGGCAACCTTCAAATCAACTATGCTCTGCGGAGGCAATATCAGGGCATGACTCAATCCCAGATGACAGGATATTGGTTGGAGGACGATCTCCCTGGACTGAGGATGAAGAATCGGACCACCGGATGCCAGCGAATAGCTGGTGCTCCCGGTAGCTGTAGCCGCGATTATGCCGTCGGCCCGGTAGGTCGTCATCGCCGTGCCATCGATCTCTGCCTCTATGTTGACGAGGCGAACAGCGATACTCCGCAGCACTACATCATTCAAGGCATGAAAAGTCTTGTCTTCAACCTGAGCCTCTAGCACGGCTCTTTCGTCCATCCAACCTCCCCCTTCCAGCAAATCGGGCAAATTGGCCAGCACCTCATCGCCATTAAACTCCGTGATAAATCCCAGCCTGCCCAGATTCACACCCAAGATAGGCACCGATAGCGGAGTTATGATTCGAGCGACACAGAGGATGGTGCCGTCTCCGCCAATGCTGAGAATCAAATCTGTGCCGGCGACCTGAGACTTAGCTTCATCCTCGTCCCGTGTTGAGCACCGCCACGAAGAGACTCCGTGAGAGCGTAAGAGCTCTTCCAGTTTCTCAGTTAAGTCTCGGTCTTTCTCCAATAAGGGGCGATACAGAATACCAATGCGCTTCACTGATGAGCCAAGTGTAGCATCGGCAAATTTTGGCTGTCAAACCGATTAATGGGGAGTATTTCGCACCCGTAAGCTGTCATTGAGGGCAGCATGGCAGTCGTGAGGCACCTTCGCTTTGTCATTGCCAGGCACGGTTCTTCTCTGTCTTTGCGACTCGCGATTCATCGCCACGAAACAGTCTCCGGGCAAGGGGGATGGGATTGCCCAGCCGCGCTCCCAATGACGGGCGCCCGGGAGGGGTTCGCTGAGAACATTGCACCTGCCAGCAAGGCTTGCTACAATAGCCAAACCACTGACAACAAGGTTGCTGCTATGACGGAATGTCCGGTTCTCGTCCTTAACCAGAGTTATGAGCCTCTGAATCTATGTCGCACGCGGCGAGCTATTGTGCTGATCTTTCGGGGCAAAGCTGAAGTACTGGAAAACAGCAGAGGTGAACTGCACTCCGTTAACCGCGTATTCCAGATACCATCAGTGATCCGCCTCGTCTACATGGTCAGGCGTCCCCGCCATGAGAGAAAACTGAGCAGGTTCGAGGTGTTTAACCGCGATCGGTACACCTGCCAGTATTGCGGTCGGCAGACCAAGGAGTTAACCTTGGACCATGTTATTCCGCGGCGGTGGGGTGGGAAGCACACCTGGGACAATGTCGTTAGCGCCTGCATTCCCTGTAATCGACGCAAGGGTGGCCGCAGCCCGGATGAAGCAAGGATGAGACTACTGCGTCAGCCGCGTTCTCCTCGTAATGATGGCTTCTTTATTCCCTATCGCCTTCTTAGCAATCACAGTGAATGGCAGAAGTATCTACCTTCCCTGAACTAACTGGTCCAGAGGCAGTTCACTAATCGTCTCGTTCTCCAGTTTCACTGTCACCGTTTCCTTCAAGGAGTTAGTGCTGATTACTGTGGCTTTACCCCGGGGCGTCAATACTTCCTGTCTTGGCCGAGGCATCTTCTTCTTGATGGCCGCATAATCCTTGCTTTCGTATGCCAGGCAGCAAAGGAGTCTCCCGCACATGCCCGATATCTTCATGGGATTGAGGGCCAGGCTCTGTTCCTTGGCCATTTTGATAGATACTGAAGCGAAGTTGGTGAGAAAACCCTGGCAACACAGGGGATAGCCGCATCTTCCCATGCTACCCAGCAGCTTAGCCTCGTCCCTTGCGCCAGCCTGTCTTAACTCAACCCGCGTTTGCAGAGCGTGGCTCAATTCCCGAACCAACTCTCGGAAATCCACCCTCTCTTGAGCGCTGAAGAATACCGTCACACGCTCATTCTCAGGATCACAGTGAGCCAACAGTGGCTTCATCTGTAGACCAAGCTCGGCTGCCATTTCTTTGCACTTGCTTAAGGCTTCTCCTTTGAGGTTCAGCGAAGCTTCCTCCAGGTCCCGCGCCTCAGCCTGGCGTACTACACGCGCTAACTGCTCGCCTGGTTGGGGTGGGGCCTCCAGGGTGATGACTCTTGCCACATCCGGACCACCGTCAGTATCCACCACTACATAGTCATTCACCTGCAGAGCTATGTCACCAGCGTCGCAGTAAACTGTTTTCCCTCTAGAGCGGAATCTAACTCCGATTGTCTTTGCCATCAAGGAGTATTATAGACCCTGGAGCCCGATTTACAAACTTCGCTATGGCACTGCTGTTCGGGATTTCACATTGAGGTCTTTCTGGGCATACTGAGCATCAATGTTTCCAGTGCCAAACGGGGATTCACGTTCTTAGAGATTCCCTTCTCGAACGAGCAGAGACCAGCAAGAAATCCCTTAATGTCGCCCAGACTCAATCCTCTGGCTTGTTCTTCCAGAGCTAGCTTATGATCTGTGTTAGTGATAGCCTCCTTACAACCGCCTTTAATGAGCAACAAATCCCGCCACCAGTCAAGCCAGATTGCCATCGCTTCTATCCCTGATCTCCGGTTATGGCCAAACTGGCCTGCCAGTTCCTGGGCATAGGCAAATCTTTGACCGAGGTCAGCAGTCAACAAGGGGAATAGCTTGGCTATCCTTTGAGACCGCTGCTCCAATATGTCATCATTTGCCAGGGCGGACAACGCCCAACCGAAGCAGCCGTGGCACAGTTGGGCCAGAAGCTTCGCTTTGTCAATATCAACCCTATATGAGTTGACGAGTATTTCTTGCACCTGTTGTGATGGCACGGGCTTCAATTCCAGCCGCTGACAACGGGAAACAATCGTCGGTAAGAGGTGTTTCTCCTCAGCAGCCAGCAGAAGCCAAACTACCCTCTGCGGTGGCTCTTCTAATACCTTGAGCAAGGCGTTGGCCGCCTCAGTGGACAGGTATTCAGCATCGTCAATGACAAATACCTTGCACTTGCCCTCATACGGTGGCAGATTGGCCAGCCGCTGCAATCCTCTAATATCATCAATGCCGATCTCCGTCCCACAATCCAGGCCAAGAATGGTGACATCGGCGTGCTTGCCCTCCAGAATCCGCTGGCAGGAACGACATTGACCGCAAGGCAGCTCGGCCCCGTCGCAGTTCAGGGCCTGAGCAAGGTTTAGAGCCAGGGTTCCCTTGCCTACATGCGGTGGCCCTACCAGAAGATAGGCATGCGCTACAGTATTGGTTCTAATACTGCGATCCAGCAAAGATACGATTCTGTCTTGTCCTGTGACTTGCCACATATCAGACTAGATCCAGGCCTGCCGAACTATGGTGCTTTCGCCCGCGTCAAACAAGACGGGCTCGGCCTTCTTTCACCATACTAATGCTGATCTGAACATAGCATCACAATCGACCGCGGTCAGGTTCAGCCCGCTGCATGCGGGAAACCGCTCCGTTCATTCCATATGGTAGCGTGTAATGCTCAGGCAAGTCAAAGAGCCTGGATGAGTTCTCGCGGGCTGGTTGAGAAGCTCTTTGGACAGCTTCAATGGGCTCTGTTACAATGTGGAAACTCAGGTATCCGCCGCAGATGCGTGGCCGGACCGGCGGAGAACGCTGAGTTGTGATAGCAACCACGGAGGTTCCACATGGAGCAATCTGATGCCCGGGGTATCGCCGAAAGAATCATAGAGAACATACAGAGGGTCATCGTCGGTAAGGGCCGGGAAGTAGAGACGGCAGTCATAGCACTGCTGAGCCAGGGGCATATCCTCATAGAGGATGTGCCTGGAGTGGGCAAGACGATGCTGGGCAAAAGCCTGGCGAGGTCGATAGACTGCGTCTTCAAAAGGATACAGCTCACCCCGGATATGCTTCCCAGTGACATTACGGGCGTATCGGTGTTCAATCAGCAGACCCGTGAGTTCGAGTTCCGCCCGGGTCCCATCCTGGGACAGATCGTGCTGGCAGACGAGATCAACCGAGCTACGCCCAAGACCCAGTCAGCTCTTCTCGAGGCAATGGGGGAGCGACAGGTTACGGTTGACGGGATAACGCATAGGATCGCCCGTCCCTTCATGCTAATGGCAACTGAGAACCCAATCGAATATGAGGGCATTTTCCCCTTGCCTGAGGCGCAGTTGGACCGGTTCATGGTTCGTATACAACTGGGTTACCCCTCACTTGATGACGAGATATCGATCATTGACAGGCAGCGCGTGCAGCATCCCATTGACAGCCTCGGCGCTGTGGCAAGCTCAGATGAGGTGAACGAAGCCCAGGAAGCTGTGAAAACAGTCTTCGTCCACGATCAGGTAAGGCGGTACATAGTCTCACTGGTCCACGCCACACGAACACACGGCGACGCAGCCTTGGGTGCCTCACCCCGGGCATCACTGGCTCTGTTCCGCGCCTGTCAGGCACTGGCGCTGCTGCGGGGGCGGGACTACGTAATACCGGACGACGTAAAAGAGCTGGCGACAACAGTGATGGGGCATCGCGTGATTGTCACTCCCTCAGCTCGTATGAAGCGTGTGGAGAGGAGCCACATTGTTGAAGAGGTGATCAGCCAGGTAGCCGTACCCGGTGGGCGCGCCACCGGTTGGGTCGCCACGGGCCGAGGTTAACAAACACACTTACTGCCGTCGTGAACACCCTCTCGGAGAGCGGCTATTCACACGCCGAACTGCTCAGAACGCGGACCAGTTTCACCGGAATTTGCCGGGTAAGAGACTATAGAGAGCGCGGCGCAGCAGCCGATTGCGTATCTGCGGCCATGCCTCGGCAATATGGGATCTGTCTTCGTTACTCAGGTCACGGCACCCGTAACATGCCCGCACATAGGTCTCCACCATCTTGTCGATAGCCCTTGATATGTCCGGCAATGCAGCTCTCAGTCTACGACCATATTCGTAAGGCGTGGAGCTCTCCTGCGGGCCCAGCCGGGTCAATGCGGCGAGGTAGCCTATTCTGGCATATGCCACCCGTGGCTCTACGACCGATCCCAGCAGGCGTCTCCACAGCAGCCACACGGCCATGCCGAGCACAGCCAACCCCGCAGAAATCCCCAGCGGCCAAACATACCATGGGGTGATTGACTCAATGCCGCCTGCCTCGCTCGGAGAGGTGTCAATGTCATCTGTTTGGCCCGGCACGTGGTCATCACCATTCCCGGCATCCCAGGGTGGCAGAACGACAGATCCTCCACGAGTAATGAGGGGGGAGCTAGGGGTGGGTTCAAAGGATATCCAGCCGTAGCTAGGAAAGAAAACCTCGCTCCAGCTATGAGCGTTCCGTACAACGAAAACTGGCTGCTGGTGTTGCCATTCGCCAAACGGATATCCGATCGCATCATCAGGCCAGGGCAGGCCCCCCGTTTCACCGGGCGAGATCACGTCCACCATCTCGCCGGGCCCGTACCCCACTGCCATACGAGATGGCACCCCGGCAGCTCGCAATAGCACCGTCATAGCAGAGGCGAAGTACTGGCAGTATCCTTTCTGTAACTCAAAGAGGAAGTAATCAACGCCGTCAGCACCGTCAGGTGGTGCTTCTATATCCAGTGCATAGTCCATGGCACGCAGGTAGTCGCGAACGGCTAGAGCCTTCTCATATGGGGTTCCAGCATCCGTGGTCAGTTCCTGTGCAAGGTCGATAAGACGCGAGGGTATATCGCCGGGAAGCTGCAGGTATCTGTCCAGGACCCAGCCAGGGTACTCAGTACCTGCTGTGCGCAAATCGCTTTCGGTTGCTGTCGACACGAGCACCGTAGCCTGGTACGAGC
>SOJB01000093.1 GCA_004376695.1 Dehalococcoidia bacterium
ACCGTAACGGGGAAGTCTTCCACTTCCAGACAGCGAATAGCTTCAGCGCCAAGTTCCTCATAGGCTATCACCTCTGTCCCCTTGATGCTCTTGGAGATTATGGCCCCGGCACCCCCTATCGCCCCCAGGTAGACCGCCTTGTGCTTCACCATGGCATCTTTCACCGACTTTGACCGCGAACCTTTGCCAATCATTCCCTTCAGTCCTTCCGCGATTAAGCGGGGAGCATAAGCGTCCATCCTGCCGCTGGTAGTAGGACCGGCAGAACCGATTACGCTCCCTGGCCTGGCAGGGCTAGGCCCCATGTAGTATATGGTTGCCCCCTTGATATCGAAAGGCAGAGGCTTCCCTTGGTCTAGAGCTTCGCCCATCCTTTTATGAGCGGCATCGCGGGCAACGTAGATGATCCCGGTAAGCAGGAGGTTGTCCCCGGCCTTAAGGTTTTTCAGGATTTCGTCAGTTAAAGGTAGCGCGATTCTCTTAGACATAGCTCTCATTTTGTGCTTATCCTTTGCTTCTTCATTTCCAGCCTCGTTTCTACCTCAGAGTCCCCAAATAGCTTACCGTAAGCTGTCTCTTCTTCACCTCGGGACTGGTGTAATCTGGAAGGAGCATCGGGGCTACTCTATCGGTCACAATCCGTGCCTCTTCAAGCTCTTTGTGATATCTCCTTACGTGATCCAGAGTTAGCTTTCCCTCCTTTGCCTTTTCCCGCGCGAATACAGCAGCATTCCTTCCCGCAGTCCTGCCGAAGACGACAAGGTCCATAAGGGAATTGCCCATCAACCTGTTTTCTCCGTGAAGCCCCCCGGTCACCTCTCCAGCGACATAAAGCCCGGGCACGGCCGTTTCGCATTCGACATTATTCTTAAGTCCTCCGTTCTGATAATGGAGCGTGGGGTAGACCAGCATGGGTGCCCTCGAGATATCAATCCCCAAGCGGTCATACACCTTCCATTTCCCCACAAAGGCTGTTCTCACCCTTCCTTTTCCAACCAGTATGTCGATTACAGGAGAGTCAAGCCATACTCCCACCTTCCCGGTAGGAGTGGGAACACCATTGCCATCCAGGCATTCCTTGATGAACCTGGCTGATTCAACGTCTCTGGGTTCGCGTTCGTTGACAAATTTCTCCCCGTGGATATTCACGACATCCGCCCCCTCTGCCCTAAACCTTTCGGTAATAAGCCATCCCTCTATCTGCTCCGGGGAAACAACGCCTGTGGGGTGATACTGAACGGTGTGCATGAAAGCCAGAGGGATGCCCGCCCTATAGCCCATGACTACGCCATCTGCGGTGGCACCATAATGATTAGTGGTCATAAAACCCTGAACGTGGAGCCTCCCAGCGCCACCCGTGGCCAAAATCACTGCCCTGGCTCTGGCTATGAAATACTCTTCAGTTTCCATATTGTAGAGCAAGGCTCCTGCGCAGCGCCCATGCTCGTTGAGGATAAGTTCCACCGCAGGCGTAAATTCCAGAACCTTGATATTCTGCCTGTTGCGAGCTTCATCGCGGACAGTGCGCATGATCTCCATTCCGCTGAGGTCCGCGCAGTAGTGCATCCTTTTTCTGCAAGTTCCCCCACCATGCATAGCCTCCAGCCTTCCATCGGGAAACTTGGAGAACATAACTCCAAGGCTTTCCAGCCACCGGAGAGCATCGGGCGCTTGCGTAACGAAGGCAGCCACAATGTTAGGGTCACTTTTGAAACGTCCTCCTCCCATCACATCCAGGTAGTGATAGTAAGGAGAATCCTTCTCTACTTTTGTGGCAGCCTGGATCCCCCCCTCAGCCATCATGGTATTAGCGTCACCATGTCGAAGCTTTGTGACCATGAGAACCCGGGCATCATTCTCCTCGGCGATAAGGGCAGCTATAGTGGCAGCCCCACCACCACCAATAACCAGGACATCAGTTTCATAGTCGGCCCTCGTGAGGTCCACTTTATCGGGATCGACTCTGCTCTTAGCTTCCAACAGGTCGACGAATTCGCGGGCTATTCGATAACCCTTGTTTGGGCCAACCTCTATCTCTCTTCGGCCCTCTTCCTTATGGTCAGGGTGATATTTCAATATCTCCCGTCTTTCTTCCAGAGACATGAAGGGAAATTCCTCCCCCCTGCTTCTCTTCTGCACCCGAACAGGTCTGGTCTCTTCTACCTTCTTAATATATGGCTCGAAGAAATCTGGGTATCCTAAGTAACTCATCTGGCCTCCTGACTACAGATATGTCTTATCCTTCGGCCTCCAATCCTCCCCGGCTATTACTGGCTCTCCTTCCCGCTTCTGATATAGCTTTATGAGCTCTTCTTCGCTCATGTGCTTCAATTTCCCTAGAATGTCCTCGTACCTTCCCTCGGCAATTACCTTTATCATCTCGGCTAAGTGTTCCGCCCTGGGAATAATACGGGCCCCGCAAATCCTTCGTGCAAGCTGGAACATATGATATTGAACCAATTCCCCAAAGCAGCGGCTGGTACATAACCCGCACTGGATACACTCAAAGCCAAGTTGTGCAGCCTCGGTGATATTCCCTTGCTTTAAAGCTGATACCGCGTCCATGACCTCTATCCCCTGGGGGCAGGCTTTCGTGCAAGCATTGCAGGCGACACAGCGGAATAGCTCAGGATACAGTCTGAAAACCTCTTCAGGAGCAGAGGTCAGATCAGCGAATTCATACCGGGCTCGATTTGCCGGGAAAAAGGGTATTTGGGCTATATGCATATCAGGCTCGATTGTCTTCTGGCAGGCAAGTGCTACCTGTAATCTATAATCGCCAGGCCTGCGATACACCGTGCCGCAGGCACCGCAGGTGCCCCCCCGGCATCCACAACCCCGAATGAACTTATAGCCAGCATATTCCATAGCCTTCATGAGAGTGAGCCCTTCGGGAACCTCGTAGCGCTTTCCCATGACATGTACAGGAATCAACTTAGCTTTGGATGCTTCTCTTTCTTCCTTAACCATCGTTTCTGCTGGATTCTTGTTCTTCTTTCTGACGCTCATCCTTTACCTCCAGTTGGCTGGAAATTTCCTCCTCAAGGAAGCAAGTTCTTCTCCCGCAGAAGTGATTCCGGGCTACCGTGATTCAGCTCAAAATGACACCCTTGGGGATCGAGCCCCAAGGCAAGAGCCAGAAGTTGAGTGAAATAGAACAACGGCATTCCCCTGAATCCGTCATGCTTTTTCACCAATTCCTTCTGTCCCTGACCCAAATTATAATCACACAAGGGGCAGGTGAGAACCAGAGCCTCTGCCCCATGACTCAATGCCGAGCTTAAGATATCCCAGGCATATCCAGAAGTATTATCCGGATTGCTTATTATCTGATAAGACCCACAACACCTGGTAGACTCGGGAAAGTCCACAGGAGTAGCTCCTAGAGCTTCGAGGAACTTGTGTAAGATGGTGGGGTTCTCCACACTGTCTATAGCTATTTCTCTGGGGCGAAGCAGGGCACATCCATAATAGGGGGCTAGCTTCAAGTTCCGAAGAGGGAGTTTTATCTTCTGTCCAAGAGCTTCCCATCCTATTTCGTCTCGCAATACTTCCAGAAGATGAAGTACTTTTACCTCCCCACCATAATCTACCTCCTCATCCATAAACATGTTAAGAGTGTTTCTCTTTTCCGCATCCTCCTTCATCAAGAGGTTAGCCCTCTTCAAAGTATTGAGACAGAAAGAACACAAAGTGACCACCTCATTCTTTCCCTGTTCCTTCACACGAATAAGATTGCGAACAGGAGCCACCTGGTGGATCAAATCATCATCAGCTAAAGAATAGACAGCGCCACAGCAGTTCCACTTGCGAATCTCCTCCAATTCAAATCCCAAAACGTCCAGCGAGGCAATAGCAGGCTCCTCCAAATTCCTGGCCTTCGTCTTTAAGGTACATCCAGGATAGTAAGCTAACCTCATCCTTCTGTTTCTTCAGCCGGAAAACTTCCTCAAGCCGCTAACCATAGCTATTTGAGGAAGCTCGCCGCGTTCTTCCACTGGAATTTCTTCGGGCCTTACGTAGTCAACTCCTTTCCTCAGGGTGAGAAGTCTTATTGCCTCCATCAGCCTAGAGAGGTCAAATCCCCTGGGGCAAGTGACAGTACAGGCAAGGCAAGAGGCGCAAATCCAAACGGTTCTTGAATCGGCGATTTCCTCTTCCAGGCCTAGCCGTGCCAGTTCAATAATCTGGCGAGGCGAAAGATCCATATTCGAAGCCATGGGGCAATTCCCGGAACACATGCCGCATTGGTAACATAGCTGAAGGGTCTCTCCGCTGAGCTCCTTGATTTTCTTCACAAACTCACTGCCTACCCTTCCGGGCGAAATACTCACAGACATTTCCTTATCACTCTATCTACTTTCTTTACAGGATTGCTTCCTCACGTCGAGCACACCAACACTGCATGTTGACTGCTACAGGCATGCTGGCAATATGGCAAGGGAAGGTTTCGACGTGAACTGCTAAGGCGGTGACTGTGCCACCATAGCCCATGGCACCGATGCCCAGATTGTTGACTTTTTCCAGAATTTCCCTCTCCAAATCAGCAACTTCAGGGTCAGGGCTCGGCTCACCAACCTTGCGTAACAGCGCCTTCTTGGCTATAAACATGGTCTTGTCCGTCGTACCGCCGATGCCGACACCAAGTATAACCGGCGGGCAGGGATTACTACCAGCCTCGTCAACAAGGTTGACGACGAAATCTATGACTCCCCGACGTCCTTTCGCTGGCGTTAGAACGGTCAGGCGAGAACAATTCTCTGAGCCACCTCCTTTGGGCAAGACGCTGATTGTCAGCCTGTCTCCGGAAACTATGTCAGTATGAATCATGGCTGGTGTGTTATCTTTGGTGTTTACCCTGGCGAAACAAGGCTGACTAGCTATGGATTTGCGCAAATAACCTTTGTCATACGCCTGGCGCACTCCGTCGTTGACTGCTGCGTAAAGGTCTCCACCGATTATGTGTACTTCCTGGCCTAGCTCCAGCATGACTACAGCAGCACCAGTGTCCTGGCAAAGAGGGATTTGTTCCTTGCCTGCAATCGTCACATTCTCCAAAATTCTACCCACCACATCACGACAAACAGGGGATTTCTCCTTTTCCCTTGCTTGCTTCAGAGCAGTTATCACATCCGAGTGTAGATAATGGCAGGAATGTTCAAATAGACGAGCTACGGTATTTGTTACGTCACCAGCCTGAATTTCTCTCATTGCACCCAACATCGTCGGTATATACGAAGCTTCGCCCAAGCCGGAATCGCGCTCAACGAAGGGAGCCATATACACCGCGTTATAGGACCCCCACTACTCCAATAGTCGCTCGATAATCTCTGCCGTATCTCTAACAAGCTTTTGACAAACATTTCTTGCAGTCTTCATTCCTTCAGGAGTACTTATGGCACCACCAATTAACTCCCTGCATATAACGGATCCATTGCGAGACTCGAACTCGGCAACAGATTCCCTGACGAGACTATAAGCCTTCTCTCCTGTTTGATTATCTTCGGCTTTCGTTTTCCCATATTTGAGCCCTACCACCATAAACGCACCGATTACTGCTCCACAAGTTTCGCCCATCCGCCCCATGCCACCTCCAAAAGCTCCAGAAACCCTGAAGGCGATTTCGCGATCTAGACCTGATTCTGTGCCATAACCAGGAAACACTGCCTGAGAACAACTGAAGCCTTCCTTCAAACAAGAAGCGGCGTCTTCAACTCTGTGCATGGCAAACTGCCAGCTCCTAAGTAAGTGTTATACAACACTCATCATAATCCCATGATCTTGATCAGTTCCAGCACTGCATTTGCTGATTTCTTCAATGCGGCATCTTCCTCAGGAGTCAATTTGATCTCGACTATCTGCTCAATGGCGTTCTTGCCCAATTTGACAGGAACCCCTACAACAACCCCATTGATGCCATATTCTCCCTCCAGATAGGCAGCGCACGGCAATATCTCCTTTCTGTCGAGAATTATGGCATCCACCATTTGAGCTGTGGCTGCCGCCGGAGCATAGAAAGCACTACCAGTCTTGAGCAAGCTCACTATTTCACCTCCACCCTTAACTGTGCGCTCCACCAGACCATCAATCTTCTCTTCAGGCAGAAGTTCGCTAATAGCAATGCCGCCGACTGTACAAAGTCTGGTGACTGGCACCATAGCATCACCATGTCCACCCAGAACGCAGGTGGATACGTTCTTCACCGAGACATCAAGCTCCTGCGCAATGAAAGTTCGAAACCTGGCGCTGTCGAGGATGCCTGATTGCCCAAGTACCCTATTCCGGGGGAACTTGCTTATATGGAGAGCCAACTGGGTCATGGCATCCAAAGGATTGGCCACCACGATGATTATGCAGTTAGGTGAATACCGGACAACTCCCTCGGTTACTTCCCGGACGATTTTCATGTTGGTGAGCACCAGATCGTCCCGGCTCATTCCTGGTTTACGTGGTACACCCGATGTGATGACCACTATATCTGAATTGGCAGTTTCTTTGTATTCATTAGTTCCGGTGATCTTGACGTCCGAATCGATTATGGGGGTGGCTTCCAGCATGTCGAGCCCTTTGCCCTGAGGAAGCCCTTCAATTACGTCCAGCAACACAATGTCTGCATAGCCCTTTTCGGCAATCCTGAAAGCGCAAGTTGCACCGACATTTCCCGCACCGATTATGGAGACTTTGCTTCGCACTACACTTACCTCCTTGTTGATTCCTTTATCTTGCTCCCTTAAGCACTACGAGAGGTTCAAGCAATAACAGCCAAGATGTCATTCGTGTGCACCGAAGCCCCGGGCCCGAAGTTGATTGCTTTAACCACTCCGTCAACCGGGGCAGGAACATTGTTTTGCATCTTCATTGCCTCCAGGATGAGTAGCGGGTCACCAGCCTTTATTTTATCGCCGACTCTAACCAAGTAGCGGATGATCATACCTGGCATAGGCGCAACCACCTTCGTTCCTTCAGCAACTGCAGCTGGTGGGGATTTCTTCTCCTCGACCTTCCGGGGTGCTTCCGTAATCGTAGATTGGGCAGGTTGGGGAGCAACGGCACTTGCGCGCGGAGAAACAGAGACGGTTGGCGACCCTCCAACAGCTTCCACATCCACTTCATAGTACTCACCTTCAATGAAAACATTGAATGTCCTCACACCAGGCCCCTTTTCAGGGACCACTTTCTCAGATTTCTCCACCAGCTTGCCGGCTTTCGCTTTAGCGATAAGCTCATCCTCTTTCTTCACCTGTTCCAGGGTCTTCGGAGCGCGAGGAGGCTTCCAATCATCAGGAATAGTCTTATCTATGCCGTATTTGTACTTCAAGAAACGCGCCCCAGTGGTGGGGAACAGAGCGTAGGTAACCACATCCTGAATATCCCTAGCGAATTCCTTGGACTCTTCCTTGGCTTTCTGCAGTTCAGGCTCCAGCATATCAGCAGCCCGCCCCTTGATCGGCTCTTCACCCCTTTCGTAACCCTTGAGCACCATCTTCTGGATATTCTCGTCAATCGGCACCGGCGGCCGGCCATAGAGCCCATAGCAATAATCCTTGGTTTCCCGGGTGGTCATTTTATAGCGCCCTATCAAAACGTTCTGCACTGCCTGGACACCGACGATTTGGCTCGTAGGCGTGACCAAAGGCGGATAACCGAGTTCTGCTCTGGTCCTAGCGGTTTCCGCTCGCACCTCATCCAGTTTGTCCAGAGCATTGGCCTGCCTTAGTTGCGAAACCAAGTTCGTGGTCATGCCACCAGGAATCTGGTGCACTAGCACTCCGGTATCGATGACCGACATAGCCGATGTATCTAGGAAATCCCTATATTTGGGGGCAAGCTGTTCAAGCATCTGTCCACACTTAGACAGCTGTTCAATATCCAGTCCCGTATCTCTATCTGTTCCGTAAAGGGCAACGACCAAAGGTTCGACGGGTGGTTGCGATGAACGCAGTGCAAAGGGAGACAAAGCAGTATCAACGATGTCAACTCCAGCCTCGATAGCCTTCAGCACGGACATGGAAGCCTGCCCGCTCGTATAGTGGGTGTGGAGTTCAACAGGAACTCTTAAGTTTTCCTTAAGGGCCTTGATCAGCTCATAGGCATCATAAGGGGAAATAAGCCCAGCCTGGTCCTTAATACAAATGGAGTCGGCGCCCATGTCCTGAAAAATGAGGGCTTTCTTGATATAGTATTCCAGATTGTAGACTGGCCCGCCCATCCTTGGCTGGGTAAGCGAGTAACAAATGGCCGCCTGGTAGTGTCTGTGGGCCTTCTTAATCGCTTTGGCAGCGCGCCTGTGATTACGCTCGTCATTGACAGCGTCGAAAACTCGGAAGATATCAATGCCCACCTCGACAGCTTGTTTCACAAAGGCATCGACCAGATCATCAGGATGGTTTCGATAAGCCACCAGATTCTGTCCACGCAAAAGCATCTGTAACGGAGTATCAGGCATGAGCTTCTTCAATTTGCGAGGTCTATCCCAAGGATCCTCGCCCAAGAACCGATGGGGCACATCAAATGCGGCTCCACCCCAGACCTCCATGGAATAGAAGCCGCATTTATTCATCTCAGTGGCCATCCATTCCATATCGTCAGTTAGCATCCTTGTAGCCAATGTAGATTGATGCCCATCACGAAAGGTGGTATCACAAATCTTCACCGGGTTCTTGCCTTTCGGCCTTGTCTTCACCTTGTCAGTGGTCAAGTCTTTAGCCAGAATCTTGCCTTTTCCTACTCCGTTCATGGATTACCTCCTTTCGCTGATGCTGAGCCCTGCAGCCAATCACTATGAGCGCAGAGAAGAATCTTCACCTTTGACCAGCATCTTCTTTTTCACTTCGTTGACGATCACAGCTTAAGCCCAGCGCAAAAGCTGAATACCATCATCTAGGAACAATTCTCCGCTGCCACAGCATACGCATTCGCATTATCTCCTCACGCCCGGAACTGCGCCACGAGCTTGAGACCTCTGCCGACCTTCGCTGAACCATTGCCGGCCTCAGAGCCCTTTCTTCCTCTTCTAAGTACGCGGCCACCGCACCGGTGATGACAGCTACTGTTCCTTTCTCGCTTTTCAACTGATTCCTCGCCTGAACCTCCCTACACAGGAATATTTCCGTGTTTCTTTGGGGGTCTCGTTTCTCGTTTGGTAGAGAGAAGCTCTAAGGCACTGATTATCTTAGGGCGGCTCTCCCGGGGCAGAATGACCTCGTCAACGTACCCCCGCGAGGCAGCAATATAGGGATTGTACAGGACATCACGATATTCCTGCATCTTCTCCTTCTCTTTTGCCTTAGGATCCGACGCAACCTCCATTTCCTTGCGGAAGAGGACCGGCGTCGCACCTTCAGCACCCATCACTGCGATTTCCGCTGTGGGCCAGGCGAGAACAAAATCAGCGCCCAGGTCTTTGCCGCACATGGCAAGATATGAGCCTCCATAGTCCTTGCGGATGATCAGGGTGATCTTAGGAACTGTAGCTTCAGAATAGCACCAGAGAACCTTGGCACCATGCCTTATTATGCCTGACCATTCCTGGTCAGCCCCCGGCAAATAGCCCGGAACATCGGCAACGGTGAGCAGAGGGATGTTGAATGCATCGCAAAACCTGATGAATCTAGTGATTTTATCTGAGGCATTGACGTCAAGACAACCAGCGAGATGCATCGGTTGATTAGCGATAATGCCCACCGTTCTGCCATCAAGCCTGGCAAAGCAAACAATGGCGTTTCGAGCGTAATCATAATGAGGCTCAAGTATCTCACCCCTATCAACAATGGATTGGATGACAGCCCTCACATCATAGACCTGACTGGGCTCGTCTGGTATTATGCCGTCAAGAGCCGGGTCAACACGGTTCGGGTCATCGGTAGTCTCAATTGAAGGCGGATCCTCCATGTTATTCGAGGGAAGATAACTCAGGAGTTTCTTAATGAGTTCGATGGCCTGGCCATCACTGTCGCATGGGAAATGGCATACTCCGCTCCTGGTGGCGTGACTCATGGCACCGCCCAGTTCCTCAGACGTGACCTCCTCCCCTGTAACCTGCTTGATGACAGCCGGGCCTGTAATGTGCATGTAGCTTGTTCCCTTCGTCATGAATACCCAATCGGTCATGGCAGGCGAATAGACTGCACCACCAGCAGTAGGCCCCATAATCGCGGAGA
>SOJB01000016.1 GCA_004376695.1 Dehalococcoidia bacterium
TATGTGGACGACGTAAGTCAGCCCTTTCTTCTGTATCCTTCGCCCGCTACTTGCGAGCCTTGTGCTCAGTCTTGTCATCGCCCGAGCCGGTCCTGGTCCAGCGGGCCAGAAGCTCAGCGGCCACCTTGCGACCACCGAGCCCAAAGGCAATCCCAACTGCTATAGCAGCTGCGCCCAGAATCAACCCAAAGCCCAGCAAGATGAGATCGTCGGCGAAACCCATCGCACGTATTCCCACCACGACGCTCAGCACAATAATGAGGACCTTGATCGGGCCAATGATGGATTCTGATCTGCCACCCGCCCGCAGAATATTCGCTACAAAGCTGGCGACAAAGATGCCGATGCCGATAATGACGACCCCCAGAATAACGAGCCCCAAGAACTGGGTCAAGCTGGCGACTAGCTCATTCACAACAGGGAAATCGAGCAACGTTGCCGCCATCATTGTGGCGAAGAGCATGATGAACACCATCACAATGTAGCCAACCACGTTGGAAGGAGAGCCGGATCCTTCAACGGGCTCTTTCGCTAGACCTAACTTGACCGGCAAGTCATCAAAGCGAATTCCGACCAGGAATCTCGTAACCAGCTTGGCCACGAGACGGCCAACGAAATAGAAGATGGCAAGGACCACCACAGCGCCTAGAATGCGCGGAATGGCGGCAAAGATTCTTTCGAATATCACCACAATCGAGTCGAAAAGACCTTGTACGCCCAGAACTTGCAGTATGGCCAGTATGAACAATATCCATACGGTCCAGAAAACTGCTGTGCCCGCACCTTGAGCCACCGGATACCGACTTTCATCCCCGGGATCTCCACGCCTACCCAGTCTCCTGTCGATACCGCTGGCTCGCATGAGCCTCTGGGCGCCTGCTCTGAGGACTCTTGCCAGAATCCAGGCCAGGAGTAATAGGACCAGTACGGCGATGACCCTGGGTAGGAAAGCTATGAGAATTCCAAAGAAACTCTGGAAAGGCTCTATTATGTTACCCCAATCCATATCTCAGCACACCTCCTCTTTATCGATTTTGGTTCTGCGTTTTCTGTTGCACCTTCATAGGTGCCGGTTCAGCCTCTTCAGAATCTTAGCTCATGACACATCACCTCCCCGCTGTTCAGCGTTTTGTCGATACTCCTTCACAACGTCATCCACATCCGACGAGAACTCACAGATTCGTTGCCAGGGTCTGAACTCCATCTCAACCTGTGCTAGCCAAGAGACACGATATGAGCTCACTTCCCTATTCTGAACACTTTTGTGCCGCAAGCAGGACAGACACCCTGTGTTGCCGGCCTTTTGTTCTTCATTGTGATCAACCTGGGGTTTCTTATCTCCACCTTTTTTCGGCACTTCACACAATAAGCTGTTGCCATTATAGCCTCCTTTCTTACTTCTACTTATATTATTGCGATGAGATTCAATCCTGTCAATACCTTTCGGGGATTATCTTCCTGATTCTCTGCAAACCGGGCGATTATCGCTTCAATGTCGATTGACGGCATACACGGTTCACCGTTCCTCAAAAGGGGAGATTAGTACAGGTAGCCTGGGATGAGCAAGGCGAAGACTCCTCGCGCTTCCAAAAGCCTTCAGCGTGAGAGCTGGACCGAACTCACGGCTCAGAATAGCAGGAATCAAATGGCCTGGTAAGGAGGTTTGTAGCTTACTTTCAAACGCTGGCCTGAGTCGGCCTGCGCTAACAAACTCTTCCTGCACTGCCGGGCCGGCACCGCACAGGGACAAACGCTTATGAACTGTGTTTCGCTTCGTGCTACAATTACAGGCAGAATGATGGCCGCATCGTTGTCTGGCACACGAAACGGCAGGTGACCTATGTCGCTTAGTTCAGATATCAAGGAGTATGCCCTCGCCCTTGGCTATGATCGAGTGGGCTTCGCCACAGCGGAGAGATTCACTCTCTACGAGGAAGAAATACTGAAACGAGAGGACATGTATAGCTGGGCTACAGGTCCTGGCTGGGGTCTATTGCAGGGGGCCGATCCCAAGACTATTCTACAGGAAGCACAGTCGGTAGTTGTCACCGTCTTTGATTATTTCAGGCATTCATACCCCCTGGACATGGTAGGCAAAGTGGGGCGCGCCTATCAATCTCTGGGCGGCGCACCTCCCATTCCTGTTCACCGGGCGCGTTACCGATTGCTCAGAGAGTTCCTCGAGAAGCAGGGGGCTAAGGTGGGCAGAGCCACCTTCGATTTGCCTGCGCGGCTGGCCGGCGCCCGTGCCGGAGTCACCAACTACGGCAAGAACACTTTCGCCTTTGCCGAAGGGATTGGTTCCTTCGTCGTCATCGCCACCCTTGTGATAGACAAAGAACTGGAATACGATGAGCCGACCTTTGAGGTTAAATGCCCCGAGAAATGCAACTTGTGCCTTGAGGCGTGCCCTACCGGAGCTCTTTATGAGCCACTCAAAATGAACCCACGGCATTGCATCGCCTACAACTCCTATAATGCGCCAGGGTCATGGTTTGGCGGTACTCAGGCAGTGTTACCGCCGGAAATCAGAGACCACATGGGCACATGGGTCTATGGTTGCGATGTCTGCCAACAGGTCTGCCCCCGCAATCAGCCAAGGCTCAAGGCGAAACTGCCACCGAATCCGTACCTGGAGCACATAGCCGCCGATTTCCGGTTGGACAAACTGGTGAATGTGTCCGATGAGCATTTCAGGCGGCTATTCGTACTCCTGAACTATGTTGACAACAAGCGTTATCTCCAGAGAAATGCCGCAGTGGCTCTGGGCAATGAAGCAGATCCCAAGTCTCTACCCGTGCTGGCTCAAGCAATGGAGTGCCCAGATGAACCGCTTCGCGGGCATGCTGCCTGGGCACTCGGTAAGATCGGCGGTGCCAAGGCCTGGAGAATCCTGGAGTCAAACTTGGGCCAAGAGCCCTCCGAATACGTGCGCAGCGAGATCAGAGCGGCGCTGGCAAGATAGCCCGGCGGTATCGTATGGGCAGCGCCGAGAGCCGCTCTACTCACTCCGTACTCCACCCGGACCACAGCACACCTTCGTACCTGTCACGAGCCTGCATTTTGCCGGCACATTCATGAACCGATGTAGAACCCTTCAGGATCGAATAGCCTCAACAAAGTCAACTCGTCTGTGGCTACCGATAGGCAACGG
>SOJB01000080.1 GCA_004376695.1 Dehalococcoidia bacterium
GTTTCGAAAGGGAGACTTGACAATTGGAGTCCTGCTCTCTATAATGAAACGGAATTCGGGTTTCCCTCGCATTCTAAGGTCAATCTGCAGGATTTGGTTTTCTTCATACTCTTGTAATGAGCAGTGAGTAAATATATCTTCATCACTGGCGGCGTACTTAGTTCTGTAGGTAAAGGAATCTCAGTAGCCTCGATTGGCAGGATATTGAAGAGCCGCAGTATATCCGTCTCCGTGCAAAAACTCGATCCTTATCTAAATGTCGACCCGGGAACGATGTCCCCTTACCAGCACGGCGAAGTGTTTGTTACTAAAGACGGCGCCGAGACCGATTTGGATTTGGGACATTATGAGAGATTTATCGGAATAGAACTCACCCAGGCTTCCAACGTCACGTCGGGTCAAGTCTATTCTTCAGTCCTCGCTCAGGAGAGGCGAGGGGATTTTCTGGGAGGCACGATCCAGGTGGTCCCCCACGTAACCAATGAAATCAAGAGGCGGATACGGGAGGTGGCTGAAATGTCCCGGGCTGAGTTGATGCTTGTTGAAGTGGGCGGTACTGTGGGAGATATCGAAGGACAACCTTTCCTTGAATCGATAAGGCAAATGAGAAAGGATGAGGGCCGGGATAACGTACTGTACATTCACGTCACCTTCTTGCCATACGTCGCTGCCACGGATGAGTTGAAGACGAAGCCCACTCAACACAGCGTCAACGAGTTGAGGCGAATCGGTATTCAGCCCGATGTTATACTGGCTCGCAGCGATAAGCAGATATCTGAAGAAACCCAGGATAAGATATCGCTATTCTGCGACGTAGATAGAGAGGCGGTTATCTCTCTGGTTACCAGCGAGACCATTTACGAGGTGCCCCTGCTGCTTGAGGACGCCGGGTTGGGAGAGATCATAGTGGGCCGATTGGGATTGAGGACCGATAAGAGCGACCTGGAAGAATGGCGAGAAATGGTAGCCAGGCTGCAGGCTCCCAAGGAGCCTGTGGTTATTGGGTTGATAGGCAAATACGTAGGACATCGAGATGCTTATTACTCCGTGCGCGAAGCACTACGCCATGCGGCACTGGCCCACAATCGTGAGGTGAGAATAGAGTGGCTGGATTCAGAGGAACTGGATGGCATGACCAATGATAAGCTCGGGCATGTTCAGGGGATAATCGTTCCTGGTGGGTTTGGTTGCCGAGGAATCGAAGGCATGATAGAAGCTGCGAGATTCGCCAGAGAAAGAGAAGTCCCCTATCTGGGCTTATGCCTGGGGATGCAAGTCATGGTCATCGAATTCGGTCGTCATGTTTTCGGCACCGAGAACGTGAATTCCACGGAGTTTGATGCCGGCAGTGCTTATCCTGTGATCGACCTTGCCCCTGATCAGCGCGGCATAGAGCAAAAGGGAGGTACCATGAGGCTGGGGACCTATCCCTGTCATCTGGTAGCAGGAACAACAGCAGCCCGTATCTATGGCAGCGAAATAGCCTGCGAAAGGCATCGGCACCGTTACGAATTCAACAATCGTTTCCGTCAGCCGTTGGAGGAAGCTGGTCTTGTTGCCTCCGGACTATCCCCGGACGGCAGGCTGGTGGAGCTTACTGAATTGCGGAATCATCCCTGGATGGTTGCCTGTCAGTTTCACCCCGAGTTCAAATCTCGCCCGGATTCGCCCCACCCGCTATTCCTGGGCTTCATCGGGGCAGCCACGAAGACGCTTGTTGAAGGTGCGCAGACGAGCTTGCCGCTCAACGGAGAGTAAGATGAAGATATTCTTAGATACCGCCAATATTGAGCACATCCGCCATGGGGTGAGACTGGGGGTTGTTACAGGAGTGACTACCAATCCCACCATCATATCGAGAGAAGGCAAGGTTGACTACCAGAAGCGTGTCAAGGAGATCTGCTCCATTGTCCCCGGCCCGGTGTCTACCGAAGTCTTAAGCCAGGATAGCAAAGGAATGGTAGCAGAGGCCAGAGAAATGGCTAGATGGGCGGAGAACATCGTGATTAAGATACCTGCTAGCCTTGAAGGGGTGGAAACTACGTCGGTGCTGGCAGGTGAAAACATAAAGGTGAATTTCACTTTGTGCTTCACTCTGAACCAGGCTGTGCTGGGAGCAGCAGCAGGAGCCGCCTTCATAAGCCCGTTTGTAGGCAGATTAGATGACATCGGCGAGGACGGTATGGAGGTGGTGGCTGATATTGTGGAATATCTAGACTACTACCGATTGCCCGCTCAAGTCATCGCCGCCAGTATCAGACATTCTCAGCATTGCTTGATGGCAGCCAGGGCTGGTGCACATGTCGCCACAGTGCCCTATGAGGTGTTACTGGGGATGATGCGGCACCCTCTGACGGATAGCGGCATTAAGCGCTTCCAGGATGACTGGAAGAGGATGATGGCGGAAGAGGGCTGATTGCGGGAACTCCGCAAACGACAGATACAGAGAATAGGAAAAACGAAGGTATATAGAAAGAGGTTACTATGTCAACCATGGCAGAACTAGAAGGCAAGAATCGGGATGAGCTCGAGGCGATGGCTAAGGAGTCTGGCATCATGGGCTACTCTGCTCTGAAGAAGGCCGAGCTTGTCCAGCGTATCCTGCAGGCAGAAGCCCAGGAGCAGGGAAATGTGTTCATGACAGGCATCCTGGAGATCATCAGCGAGGGCTACGGATTCCTACGACAGGAGACTTTCCGGCGGGGTGCCAATGACGTCTACGTGTCAAATTCCCAGATCCGTCGTTTCAACCTGAGAGACGGCGATGCTGTGTATGGCCAGGCTAGGCCGCCCAAAGAAGGCGAGAAATACTACGGCTTACTTCGAGTGGAGAGCATCAACGGACTTGACCCTGAACTGGGAAGAACGCGCCGCAATTTCGCTTCGTTGACGCCCACCTTCCCTGACAAGCTGATTGACCTGGAAACAACATCGAATGTCTTATCCACGCGTCTGATTAACCTGGTGACGCCTATAGGCCGAGGGCAAAGAGGGCTTATTGTATCACCGCCCAAGGCCGGCAAGACCGTGCTTCTTCAGGCAATTGCTAATGCCATATCTACCAACTACGATGATATTCACCTTATGGTCTGCCTGATTGGAGAAAGGCCGGAAGAGGTCACTGATATGAAGAGATCAGTTAAGGCGGAGGTTGTCGCTGCCACATTCGATGAGCCGGTGGAGAGCCAGACTCGAGTAGCAGAACTGGCATTAGAGAGAGCCAAGAGACTGCTAGAAATGGGCAAGGATGTGGTCATACTACTTGACGGCATTACCAGGCTGACAAGAGCCTATAACCTGGCCTTGCCCCCCAGCGGGCGCACTTTGTCTGGCGGTATAGATTCAATTGCCTTGCATCCGCCGAAGCGCTTCTTCGGTGCTGCCCGCAACACCGATGAGGGCGGGAGCTTAACTATCATTGCTACCTGCCTTGTGGATACTGGCAGCCGCATGGACGAGCTCATATATGAAGAGTTTAAGGGAACAGGCAACATGGAGCTCCACCTAGATAGAAAACTGGCTGAGAGGAGAACCTTCCCGGCCATAAACATTATGCCTAGCAGCACAAGGAGGGAGGAGCTCTTGCTGGATGAAAACACGTTGAAACAAGTATGGCTGCTTAGGCGCGTAGTCGGTATGATAGATAGCGATTCTCCTAGGAATGGTGAAGCCACACAAAGGATACTGGAACGGTTAGCCAAGACCAAGAACAACGCTGAATTCTTGGCCACTCTGTCCAAGGATATGTAGGGAGTATTCTTGTCCTGGCTGCGATTCCGAAAGAAGTGACCAAGCGAAGCAACCCCAGTTGGATAGACAGACTCAGACTGAGGATAAGAAGAACCCTCGGCATGAGTGTTTTTCTCTGTGACAGTTGTAAGTGGAACTGGAGGACCGCTTGTCATCGCCCTGAGCGCCCCAATGCCACCTGGTGTCCTGATTACACGAAGAAGGGGAAATAACCCAATCGATGGTCGATGTGGGGAATGCCGGGCATGATCTCTTCTCGCTAACCGTTCATAAAGGGACATGACATCCTGTTGGTGCTCATGCTGGTGGCTACAGGTACCGTAAGAACGTAATTCAGGGAGCCCACCCGGCGGACGGAGGCAGGTGTTAATCGGAGCGACTACGGTGTGGAGAGAGTTACCACGCTGTTAGAGAAAGCGCGGCCTAACGAAACCAAGATACCTTAGCATTTTGGTCGCTCGGGGTTGAAAAAGTGAGAAAAACCTCGCGAATCTTGACGGAATGCTTGACATTTCTGGTGAACAACGTATAATCATGCGTGCATGTGAGAATCCTGGGAAAACCAGACTGTTACATCAAGGTAGCCAGCTCTGAACTAGAATCCCTCTCATGGGAAAGGCTGTTTTACTGGTAAGGTATGAGTTTTCTAATTACGGCGGCGATTGCTTATCTGATCTATCTCGTTCTCACTATCGGTAGCGGCGCCGTCTTTCTGTGGAGTACCGCCGAACTCGCCATCGGGGCAGTGCTCGCCGTCGTGGTCGGTGTCTTGCTCAGGAACAGGTTCATCGGCAAAGACCTGCGGATGATGAACCCGGTACGGTGGTTCACCTTCCTGATCTACCTGTTCCCACTCTTCTTTGCCATGGCCAAAGCCAATGTTGACGTGGCCTACCGTGTCATCACGGGCCGGATTAACCCGGCCATCGTAAAGATTAACCCCAACCTGAAGACCGACATGTCACTTGCTATTCTGGCCAATTCCATCACCCTGACGCCTGGCACGCTGACTGTGGACGTTGACGAGGAGACAAACGAGTTGTATGTTCACTGGATAAATGTCGACCCTGAGGTGCTCAAGCAGATGCCGAGAGACTACCATCCGATATGCCACGATTTCCCCGACTGGGCGAGGAGAATCGCGGATTGAACTGGCTTCCGGTGGTCGTGATCCTGTTGGTGAGTATTATTATCGCCATGGCACGCGTCTTTATCGGGCCGGGAGCGCCGACGAGGCTCGTGGCCTTTGATACCATCAACACTCTGGTGGTGGCCAGCCTGGTCGTTGTGGCGATGATGTTCGATCATGTGATTTTCATCGATGTGGCCATCGTGTACGCTCTGCTCTCGTTCATCATGACGCTGTATGTGGCCAAATTCATTGGTGGGAGCAAATTTTAGTGACGGCGCTGAACATAGTAACCTATATATTCATCGGCGTTGGCCTTTTCTTCAATCTGGTGGGAGTCGTCGGTCTCCACCGCTTTCCTGATATGTACACCAAGCTACATGCCGCGACCAAATGCACCACCTTTGGCTCCATTTTCATCATAACAGCAGTAATCATGCAGTCCGCCGGAATCTGGGCACTGGAAGGAGCCTATCCCTCTCAGTCTGTGATTTGCATACGTGCGGTACTGGTGCTTGTGGCGCTGCTGGTTACCAATGCCACCGGCGCTCACGCCATCGCCCGGGCGGCGCACCGCAGTGGCGTGAAGCCCGCCAGGGCAGTGGTAGACGACCTAGAGGCGAAACGAAATGATTGAAGCCACGGCGTTGTATATCATTCTACCACTGGCAATGATTGCCTCTGCCGTATTTGTCGCTGTATGCCGGGACCTGCTGTACGCGGTCGCGGCGCTAGCTGTGATGAGTCTGCTTTTGGCCTTTCAGTTCTATCTTTTGAAGGCCCCTGACGTGTCTATTGCCGAGGCAGGAATCGGGGCGGCCGTGACCACAGCTATCTTCATCATTTCTATCAGAGCCACGGAGCGGAAGGAGTAACCATGAGGCAATTCTTTGCTTGGCTGTCCCTGGTTGTACTGATGGTGTTTTTGGTGATCGGGGCACTTGCCATGATGCGCCCATTCGGAGAACCGCTTACTCCTACGATGGATGATTACATCATCGCCAACGCCCAGGAAGAAGCGGGGACCAATAACGTGGTGGCAGCAGTTCTGTTTGACTACCGCGGGCTCGACACGCTGGGAGAAGCCACAGTGCTCTTTGCGGCGGTTATGGGGGTGCTCCTTGTTTTGCGAGCCAGTGCAAAGAAGGAAGAGACGTAGATATGTCTAAGATTGTGCGTACGGTTGCCAACCAGCTGATATTGTTCGTGTTGATTCTTGGTCTTTATGTCATCATGCACGGGCATGTTACGCCTGGCGGCGGCTTTCAGGGCGGTGCCATCATCGCTTCCGGTACGATCATGCTGATTGTGGCCTTTGGCTCTGGGGAGATCAAAAAGTGGCTCCGGGAGCGACACCTTTCCGTGGTTGAAAGCAGCGGTGCCCTCTTGTTCAGCTTGCTGGCCTTTGCCGGCATAGGCACTGTCTTCTTTTTTAACTTTCTGATTGGCTCGCGAGTATTTGGAGGCACCCCGCCCACTGGTCCCAATCCTGGTGATGTTTGGACGGGGGGAGTTATTCCGCTGATGAATCTAGCTGTTGGATTGAAAGTTATGGCCGGGCTTTCGGGAGTTGTCCTTGCCCTGGCACTATTCTCCAGCGGGGAGGAAACGGACGAATGATGGAGAACCTTCCCGGTAACTTCCCCTTCGTTGCCGCAGTATTGCTTATGGGCATAGCACTTTATATTCTTATTTTCAGAAGAAACCTGATCAAAATCGTGATGGGCATTGCCATTTTGTCGTCTTCCGTCAACCTCTTTTTGGTGACCCTGGGTTATCGGGCAGGCGGTGTTGCGCCTATTTATACGGAAGCACCAGAAGGACCGATGGTACTCCCCGTAGTACAGGCCTTGACCCTGACCAACATCGTCATTGCCGTGGCGACCTCAGCCCTGATACTCTCCCTGGTAATACGCATTTACCGTCATACTGGGACCTTAGACTCAGAAAAATCCAGGAGGATGAAAGGATAGTAATTTGGCTACCCTGATAGAGCACTCTTCCATCCTGATCATAGCCATACCTTTGTTGGCCGCATTCTTGACACCGCTAATCGGTATGGCAAGTAAGAAAGCCAGAAATGTACTTGTGCTGGCTAGCCTGGCATTTGTCGCGCTTCTGGTTCTTGCCCTAGCAAGAGACGTCATCCTCAATGGAATCCACGTTTATACACTTGGTGCCGCTTCCCCTGGCCTTACTACTCCCGGTGGTGGCGTGGCGCCGGTGCGGATAATTCTGGAAGTAGACGCCATATCCATATTCATGGGCATAACAGTTGCACTTATTTCTCTGGTGGCAGCTATATATTCGCTGTCCGCTGTGAAAGGAGAGACGGGACAGAACAGGTTCTACACCCTGCTGTTGCTTATGGTAGGGGGCATGTTTGGAATGGTGTTTACCGGTGACCTGTTTAACCTATTTGTCTTTTTAGAGATAACTTCTATTTCCGGGGCAGCGTTGATAGCTTTCAGAACTAGGTCTGCCGACAGCCAGGAAGGTGGATTCAAATACATAGTTGTGTCTGCCATCGCCTCTCTGATGGTTCTATTTGCCATTGGCCTACTGTATGCCCAGTATAATTCGCTCAACATAGGGGCTCTTGCCGCAGCGATGCAATATACGATGCTAGATAAGATAGCGCTCGTCATATTGATATCTGCCTTTGCTATGAAGCTGGGTGGTGTTCCTATGCACATGTGGCTCTCAGATACGTATTCGGTTGCCCCGGTAAGCATAACTGCTCTACTTATAACGGCAAGTCAAGCGTCCATGTATGCCCTTGCCAGAACATGCTTTACTCTTTATGGGGTCACTCTCAACCCGGCTGCGGTAGGGTGGATAATCATAGCCATCGGAATACTGAGCATGTTCATCGGGGTCACCATGGCTGTCCGGCAAACGGACATCACACGCCTGATTGCCTACAACTGCGTCTGCGAGAGTGGGTTTATGCTGGTTGGACTAGGGGTTGGTCTCGCTGTTCTGGCTAACCCGGAAGCCTTAGCTGCTTACGGAATAACGGCTATCAGTGGTGCCATTTTCCATATGATAAATCATGCTCTATTTGAGGGGCTCCTGTTCCTAGCCGCCGGGGCGATATTCTATCGCATCGGTACTAGAGACCTTAACCAGATGGGTGGTCTCGGTCATACCATGAAGTTCACAGCAATACTCTTCCTGCTCGGAGCTCTGGCCAGTTCCGGTATTCCTCCCTTCAATGGCTTTGCCTCAAAGATATTGATTTATCAATCTGTATATCAATTCAACCCGATACTAACCATAATTGGCATATTGGTATCAATCATAACTCTGGCTGTTTTCATGAAAGCCTTTTTCGCTGCGTTCACCGGAGCATCGTTGCCTCAATACAAGGGAACAAAGGAGGCGCCAAAGACGATGATAGCTGCAATGACCATTCTCGCTGTGATCATCATCTTCTTCGGCCTGTTTCCGGGTCTAATCGTTGATGGGATAGTTCGCCCAGCTACCGATGCCTTGGTGGACCAGTCACCATACATCAACGCAATCATGGGAGCTATACCATGACGTCAATTATAGAATCTGGCTATGAGTTTTGGAACCCCATTATCTGGCTCATTGCCTTTGTAGTAGTGATGGTCATAGTCTACTTCTTCAGGAGGCAAGGACAGGAGAAATACAAGAAGGGTGAGGCTCAAGCACAGATTTTCCTGTGTGGGGAAGAGGTTCCCGAGGCAGAGCAGCGCCAGGTAAGAGGAGGCAATGCATACTGGGGGTTCTTTGAAACCCTTAAGGAATACTATGGCGGGATCATAAGACCGCATACTGGAATAGTTAATGACTATGTAATCTGGTTCATAGCTGTTATGGCCGTAAGTGCCGTAGTACTGTTCATCGTCGAGCTAGCTAAGTAGTCTGAACAGGCACAGGAGAGATATTTGAGCTTAAAGGCATTCAAAAGAGCACTGTGGGTCTACCATCTTAACACTGGCTCATGCAATGGATGCGATATTGAGATTCTAGCCGTGCTTACGCCTAGATATGATGTTGAGCGTTTTGGTATTATGCTTGTCGGCTCACCGCGCCATGCTGATGTATTACTGGTGACGGGCCCCGTCGTTAAGCAGATGGTGCCGCGAGTCAAGCGTATATACGAACAAACACCTGACCCAAAGCTGGTCATAGTAGTTGGCAGCTGCGGCATAGAAGGGGGCGTATTCTATGAATCGTATAGTTTGGCGGGACCTGTGGACCAGATCATACCGGTCGATGTTTATGTCCCGGGATGTCCACCCCGACCTGAAGCCATCATAGAAGCAGTAGTCAAAGCCTGGGTAAAGCTCGAAAAGGCTGAGCAGGGAGTGAGATAAATGGAATTACTGAGTCCTGAGGAAATAGCTGATAGCTTCAAGACAACTCTGAGAGATGGCTTTATTGATGCCAAAATCCATCGATGCGAAGTTGCCGTCAGGAAGAATATCTTCAGTACGATTTGGATATATGTCAAGGGAGAGGCATTTAGAGAAGCAGTGGAACATTTATGTAAACTCCAGGAACATCCTCACCTGGCGGTGATTTCATCCTGTGACCTTGGAGAGCATATCGAGTTAATATATCACTTCACGATATATTACGGGCGCCACCTTGAGGAGCTATCACTGGGGTTGCGGGTAAACCTACCCAAGAGTGACCTGAAGATACCAACGATTACAGATATCATTCCCGGGGCACTGTTCACCGAGCGTGAAACCCAGGAAATGATGGGAGTAGAGGTCGTCGGTATCCCGGACAAAAGGCGATTATTCCTGCCTGAGGACTTCCCAGAGGGTGTCTATCCCTGGAGAACAGATGAGAAAGGCCCACCTGATGACATGCTCAGGGTTCTGCCGGGAAGGGAGCCAAAATGATGCCGGGAGAGACGAAGAAGGCGACCTATACCATCCCTATAGGCCCGATCCATCCGGCATTGAAGGAACCGATTCGGCTTGCTCTTAGCGTTGATGGTGAGGAGATTGTCGATGTCGATGTCTTTGTGGGACAGGTTCATCGCGGTATCGAGTGGCTTGGTATGAATAGAAATAATCCCATCCAGACTATATACCTGGCGGAACGGGTATGTGGTATCTGCAATATATGTCATCCGTTCGCATTTGTCATGGCTGTTGAGCACGCTACCGGAATCACTCCACCGGCGCGTGCTGAATATATAAGGACGATTATCGCTGAAATGG
>SOJB01000129.1 GCA_004376695.1 Dehalococcoidia bacterium
TTGTCAGCACTACCGACCTTATTTGATTAGACCTGATCTGTTCCCACACGGCTGAAGTATCTTCTTACTAGGTGAAACTGACCTTGGGGGCTTCTCTTTCGGCGGCCAGAGTAACCTCAAAGAATTCCCCTTCCTTGAACGCCATCATGCGGGCTACGATGTTAGATGGAAACATGTGTGTCTTGTTGTTGTATCTCAGGACTGAATCATTGTAGAACTGGCGGGAAAAGCCTATCTTATTCTCGGTTGAGGCAAGCTCCTCCTGAAGGGCCAGGAAGTTCTGATTGGCTTTAAGGTCGGGGTAGTTCTCCACTACAGCCAGTAAACGGGATAGAAATCCACTCAGCTCACCTTCGACCTTGGCCCGCTCACCGGCCCCCGCTGACGACATCTGCTGGGCAAGATTACGAGCCTTGGTCACTGCCTCCAGGGTTTCCCGCTCGTGTGTCATATAGCCCTTGGCAGTTTCCACCAGGTTGGGGATGAGGTCATAGCGTCGCTTCAACTGAACGTCAATCTGTGCCCATGCGTTCTTCAGTTGATTACGCAGCCCGACCAGGCCGTTATACGTAACCCATACGAATATCACAAGGACCGCGACAATGACGCCGATAATGATACCTACTAGCATACTAAACCTCCTTCGCTTACGTTATGTGAGTGTTGATCAGCTCCCATCGCCGGTTCGCTCAGGGGCTGCGAATACTTCTTCCAGGAACCTGATGACCTGTTCCCTGGAGCCATGCTTTGGCGGATGTGTTCCGGCAAGATGCCTCATTAGTTCAGTAACCTCACCCCCGTCGAACCACAGTCCGTGTTCATCACGGCACATGTCGATGAGGACTGCCGGCTGTTCGCCTATGGCCGTTTTCTTCATCTTGTGGCCGCATATGGGGCAATCCCGTTTCTTCTCTGATGAAACGGCTTCCGCGGAGTTGAGAATGCCGTCAAGGAACACCTTTGTCTCTTCAAGACCGTCCGACTTAAGCAGAAGCTCAAGCTCTCCGGAGTCAAACCACACTCCCTTACAGCTACTACAGTAATCAAGCTCGATATCGTGATACTCGACGACTAGCATGTCGTGTTTGCAGACAGGGCATATCATCGCTTAAGACCTCGTCAAGTGTTTCCAATAGTATATGTTCCTGAGGAAGGCATGTCAACACGGTTGTTAGAGCTATGGATGGCAAGAGAGAGGTGAATTCCGGGGCTTACAACGTCTGGTAGGAGTGCCACCCTGCCCAAAAGCTGAGAGACAAGACAGAGCTATGAAGTCGAGAGGGATCGAAGTGGGGTATAAGCCGGGTGGGGTTGCGAATCGCATGAACCAGGTCAGCAAAAAGATGGTATAATTCAGCCGAGGTCCGGGCTATTTACGATGATCGCAAGAAGGATCATAACGAGAGACGGGATGAAGAAGAAAGTAGTCCTCATCGGCCTGGTTGCCGTTTGTATCATCCTCGGTGTGCTGTGCTACAAGACCTTGTTTATCGCTTTCTTCATCACCAAATTCCTTAGCGGCCGAAAAGACGGCAAACAGGGAATCGTCAGGTCGATAGTCATCCCCTGGCGGAGCTATCGGCTCCACCTGCACCACTGGTTACTTGCCCTGATTCTAGGCGGCGTATTTCTGGTAAAGGGCTTTTACGTCGTGACACCGGAGGTCTTCTACGGCTGCCTCTCAGCCGCTATCTTCCAGGGAATCTACTGCTACGGAGACTGGTACCGGATTGTAAAGCGAAAAAGCATTCTGCCAGCTTTGGAGGAGCAGATGTCATTAGCTACGGTCTTCTGCAAACAAGCATCAGAAGAGGGTATTTGCCTTCCCCGGGGATAAAACAGTCGTAGAAGGCTTCCAGAGCAATCTGAGCGGCGCTATCGAATCCCCTTTACCGAGTCCAGAGTCCGGGACAAGTTTCGATTTTGGAGACCTGCTCACTCGAGGGGGCGCCCCGGTCGTACATGGAGGCAGAGTCCATCCATGTCCGTAACGGTGACCTCCTCGCCGACCTCTGCCTTCTCGCCTTCAACCAGTATCGCTGCCCAGGTCTCGCCCTTGATTCTGACCGTACCCTGCGGGGCGAGTGGGGTCAGCACCTTGCCTGCGGTCCCTACCAGCGAAGGGAGCCCGGGCATCTCCGGCTTTTTCAGGGCGCGAGTGACCAGAACAAACCTGAATATGGCAAAGGAGCCCCACGCCACCATGGCCAGAACAAGCGCAAGGAGCGGCAACTCGATGTCGAATTCGGGCAGAACCCAGCGCCAGATAGCATAGACTGCTAACTCCTCCAGCGCTAGTCTGAAAACACCTATAATGAGCCGGGCCCGGAAGTTGCTCTTGGGCGGCGCAGGCCTATTAGACACGATATTCCGCTTCAACTCCGTCAAGGTGAACTCCCGCCTCCTGACCCGTCAAGCCAAGAACAGAGATTCGAATTCGCTCAGAATACCGACCCTGTCTAACCAAGGCGAGCTACAACTACCTCGCCATCTTCTGTGACGACGGTCAATGTCCGTCGGCAGTTAGGGCACGTGAGCGGCCCGCTATAGTTGGCTTTAGAAGGCTCTAGAGGTATACCTTTGCCACAACCCAGGCAGAGCACTCCTGGCGAGCTTCGTGAACCGGCCTGATGCTGTTGCTTATGCCTGGCTAGCTGTTCTATGGTGTCGAATTCAACTGCGCAGGTGACACACTTATAACGCATTTCTCTCCTTAGCACATTCGCAGTGTCTGGAATCGCCCGGCTTCCGGGTTCATCTTCCCGCAATTATAGCATGGTACTCTCGCCTGACGAACAACCTGGGATTAGGCTCGGTGAAATGTGCTTTCTTGTGAGATGTCCATCTGACGTCCTGAGCCTAGCGGAGGCTGGATATCGAGCCAGACATGGGAAAAGCCCTGGGAAGACCGATCTGGCCACACGGCCGGTTATCGTTCCTCAATACGTATTCGTATCATGACATCACCCTGCTCAATGCTATCGAGGACATCCATTCCCTCGATTAGCTGACCGAATACCGTGTGCTTACCATCGAGGTGATGTTGGGGGGCGAG
>SOJB01000117.1 GCA_004376695.1 Dehalococcoidia bacterium
GTGTCGTCTCGCCTCCAATTCCTGCTGCATTTCTTTACACCTGTTGAGCCACAGCTTCTCGTACTCCGCCGGGGTCACGATTCTGTCCTTGAGGTCCGCTATGGTGCGGATTCCCTCTGTCTGACACCAGTTCACGCAGATTTCATACTCCTCCCAGTCCAGTTCGTCCTCCTCCCGGAAGACTCTGACTTCTGAGAATCCCTTCAAGAGCGCTGCCAGAGCTCTTGTGTGACCGTCTGTTAGGATTATCCTATCCCCGAGTTCTCTCACCGGAATGGGTGCAAGTGAATCGGGTGTTAGGGGAGCGAAATCTCTCATCACTTGAGATAGTTTCTGGGAGCTGATGAACAGCTGGCTCGGTTGTATTTCATCCAGTCTCATCATAAATATCCCGGTCATATGTCGCCTCACGGGCCGGATTTTGCGAGCAATCGCGTATAGCGGCAGTATACACGAACTCTGAGTTTGTCTATTCTGCTGCAATCGGTACAATTGTAGCAGGGGGCAGCCTCTCTGATTATGGTGCGGTCAATGCAGTTGGTGGTTCCACAGATTACGGATTCAAAGACCCTATCTCTATGAATGACCCCCGCCTGCCGTGATAAGGGTGGTAGGAAGCTTATTAATGGGGTGGGGATAAACACATACTTCCGCTCCGTAAACTTCCTTGATATTCGAGGCTGTGAGTATGTCGAGCGGTGTCCCTTCAGCGTATACTTTCCCACCATTTAGCATGACCATCCAATCGCAGTATTGAGCGGCTAAGTTCAAATCGTGCAAGGCGACAATGACGGTCAAGCTGCGCTCGAGGCAAAGGCTCTTAACCAGATTGAGAATCTCGACTTGATGGTTTATATCGAGATTTGCCGTTGGCTCGTCAAGGAGCATGACCCTTGGCTGCTGGGTTAGTGCCCGGGCGATGACGAGCCTCTGCCTCTCCCCTCCCGAGAGCTCACTTACTCTGCGCTCTGCAAAGTCCTGTGTATGCGTTGCCTCCATCGCTTGGCAGGCGATAGCCAGGTCCTTTCCTCCCTCGTAACGAAGAAGCCCGAGGTGAGGCGTTCGCCCCATTAGCACCACTTCAAAAGCAGTGAATGTCCCGGGCAGAGTGGGGTTTTGTGGCACCGTGGCAACAAGGCGAGCCAGTTCGTCTCGCTTGATAGTCCTTATGTCGCGACCATCAATCAAGATACGCCCGGAGAACAGGTCTATTACGCGGGTCATTCCTTTGATCAATGTTGACTTCCCCGAGCCGTTGGGACCAACGAGCGCCAGCATCTGGCCGGGCATAGCCTTCATATTTACGTTTAGCAGGATGGCTCGATGGTTGTAGCCCAGGCTGACATTCTCTAGCTCAATCATTCTTACTAATCCCTCTAATCAACATGTTGCCTATTCCTCTTGTCTATTCTCCCGGCTATCCCCCCTGTCGACCCTCCCTGTCATTCTGAGCCCCGACTTGTCGAGGCTCAGAATCTCAAGACCCTTCACTACGCTCAGGGTGACAGGCAAACGATTTAGAAGAAAGCAAGGCCCTTCCTTCGTCGCAACAGATAGAGGAAGAAAGGCGCTCCGCAGAAAGCGGTGATAATCCCTACTGGAATCCCCGTTGGAGGGATTACGGTACGGGCTAACGTATCGGCCAGGATGAGGAAGATGGCGCCAACCAGCGTGGATAGGGGAAGCAAGAACCTATGGTCAGGTCCCCAGACAAGCCTTACGGCATGAGGGACCAGTATGCCGACGAAACCGATAAGGCCGGTGAAGCAAATTGCCGAGGAAGTAATGAGGGTGGCGGCACCCAGTAACGTAAGCTTGACCCTTTCCACATTGATGCCCAGCTGTTGTGCCTGCTCTTCGTCAAGCTGCATCACATTGAGCGGCCGGGCATGAAGGCAAATGACTACAAGACCTGCCAGCACAGCAGGGAGGACCACCCACACTTCAGACCATCTGGCGAGGTGGAGTCCGCCCAGCAGCCAGAACACAATGCCGTGTAGCTGTTGGCCGGAGACGGTCATAAGATAGGAGGTGATGGAGGATAAGAAGGCGCCTAGAGCTACCCCTGCCAGGATGAGCGTAGTGGCGGGCAGGGTTTTGCCTACACGACCAAGTAGATAGACCACGGCGACGGCCCCGGTGGCACCGATGAAGGCAAACAATGGCACAGCTCCAAAAGCGACCCATGTTAATGTAAACGGAATGAGCATGGCAACGGTAGCTCCCAGCCCGGCTCCTGAGGCCACACCCAGGAGATAAGGGTCAGCCAGAGGGTTGCGAAACAGGCCTTGATAGGTGGCTCCAGCCACTGCCAGAGCCGCTCCTACCAGGCCTGCCAGAATGATGCGTGGCAGCCTGATGTGCAGGATTATCATTTCGAGGTTTTCCAGGCTCAGGATCCCTCCCAGAACTTCGGGGGCAGATGGTGTGATATGAACAAAGGGCATTTGAGAAAGAAGGACTTGAAAGGTGGTGGAAAAAGGTATGGAAACACTTCCCAACGCAGTGGCAAACACGACCACCGCTACAAGCAATCCAGCCAGCACGAGCAAAGAGTAAACTCTACTTCGCCAGCGAATCCCGATTCCAGCGGGATAGGGGGCAACGGGCTCACTAAACGCCTCGGATACAGTACGTGCCATTCTTGAAGTCCGGTTAGTATTCGATGCCTTCCCTGCCCTGTATCCCGTCGCTATAAGGATGCTTCACTTCTCGCACCTCGCTGACCAGATCTGCCTTCTCTACTATTCTTTCCGGGACACCCCGGCCGGTTAAGACAAGCTCGAGCTTCTCTGGCTTTGCTGCCAAGAGAGAAAGAACATCTTCTTCTCTCAGAAAGCCGTCACGCAAGGCGATGTTTATCTCATCCAGAACCAGCATATCCCAGGACTGGTCCTGGAGAAGCTCCTTAATGAAGTCCAGCCCCTGGGAACACTCCTCGCAGACCTCGGTGGGATTCAGCCCCTTGTAGAAATGAGGGTGTTTCCTGGCGAAAAGGAAGGTCTGTATCCCGAGCTTCTG